>NZ_JBTBFV010000070.1:0-26086 GCF_054786995.1 Mycobacterium sp. ZZG | reverse complement strand
CCACAAAGGCAAGCTACTCGAACGACCCACCGACATCACCCCACCAACACCGCCTTCAAACGGTGACGAGAGCACCGGAACGGAGGTCGCCTGAAACACCCCGATCCACAGGTATTGACAATTTCTCGACATCTTTTGCAGTTGCCGTCTGCACGGCCGCCGTAGGCATAGAAGGCGAATACCTTCCAGCGGTCGTCCTGGGTGAGTTGGCGCTGTTCCTCTTGGATGTCCTGAAAGTTGGGGAGCTTATCGACCTGGGCGAGCAAGCCGTCGAGTTCGGCCTGAATCTCGTCGGCCCGTGCCTCGACCTGAGCGATCCACGGAAAATCCGAGGGATCAAAGAATTCGGTACGGCCGGACGGCGCGCGTAACAGCAGACGTTCGAACAGGGCTTGGAGCCGATCGAACGTCGCGTATGCCCAGGCAGCGATCCTGCCGAGAACAATTGAGCGCCCTTTTTCAGACATCGCGCAGACCCTAACACCGCCGCAGATTCACTCGGCCATAAATGGCACATTTACCGAAACATGTTGACGCCGATCATGAATCGGTGATTCGCGGTGATTGAAAGGGCAAATAAACCGATCACGCCGGAACCCCCTCCAAGGGTTCGAAGCTGACGCTTTGGCGAAATAGGCGCCATCGCTCGACGCGTTTGAACTGTCGCGTCCATCCGGCGCTTTCGGCCACTTTGAACGTCCCGAGGTTCTTCTCGCCCGCGACGCCGATCGCGGTTTTCAGACCGAGCTTGCGGGCTTCGTCCATGATCTTGGTACCGGCATCCATGAACACTCCCATCCCACGATGACGCTCCGATGTGAAGATGCCCTCGACCAACCCCTCACCCGGCTTGAGCACCGGAGCCAGTGGGCCCCAAAGCGCCTGCATACGGGGGTTGTCCTCCGCCGTGAACAGATACGCGATAAAGCACACTGCTCCCTCGGGATCGATGGCGACCCAGGGCGCAGGCAGGTCGGAGTTCAACAGCCAACGCTGGTCTGCACGATGTCGGGCCACCTCTGGGGTGAGGCCCGGAACGTCGGCGACCAAGGAGAGGTCATCGTCGGGTTGGAGCTTTCGCACGACCAGCGGAATCTTCGCCGGCGGCGCAGGAAAACGGACGCTCAGGTCGTCGCCAATTCCAATCGACACCGTATCTGACCAAAACCGCTTGCGCAGCGCCCGCCGGAGCCATGCGCGTCCCCGCGGGGTGCGCAGAAGCTCAATGAGTATCGCGGTCTTTTCCCGGAGTCGCTTCATGCGGTTGGGCCACCGTGTCTGGGACGCTCTTGAACAACGCCGGGCCGACAACCGAAGTTCGCCCAAATTGCAGGAATCGGATCATGCCGCACGGTTCTCCCCCTCCACGACTGTGGGCCCTGACGGCACCCACGCCCCCACGTTGCGAGACGCTATCACGGCTCATCACGTGGTGTTTCCGTCTCAGCAAAGTTCAGGCGGTGAATCGGCGGCCGATAGGAAAATGGCTCATCCCGAACGCTTTCGACGCGAAATCTCGTCGCCGGGGACGCACTCGGCATTGGTTGCTGTTCACCCGGGCTGCGGTACCGTATCGACATGTCAGAGGTCCGCCCAGTACAGGTCGAGCCGATCACCGAAGCTGACATCCCCGAGGTGGCTGAATTCCTGCACAGCGGGATCGGGCCGGAAGTGTCAGCGGCCGACTGGCGTCGGGCGATGACCATTACGTGGGATTTCGTCCAACCCAACTACGGTTACCTCCTGCGCGATAATGGGCGCCTCGTCGGCGCGCATCTGGCGTTGTATTCCGAACGAACGATCGATGGCCGACACCACCGGATCTGCAACCTCGGGACCTGGTGCGTCGCAGAAGAACACCGCGCAGCAGGTTTGCGATTGCTGCGGACGTTGCTCCGCCAGAAGGGATACACCTTCACCGACCTGACGCCGAACCGCAAGATCGTGGCGCTGAACGCCCGCCTAGGGTTCGCTCAACTCGACACGACGCAATCGCTGGCCCCCAACATTCCGTGGCCGGCGTGGTCGAGGAGGGTGCGAGTCGTCGATACCCCGAAAGGAATCGAGGACTTGCTCCACGGCCAAGACCGGACGATATACCGCGACCACGCCCAGGCTGCCGCTGCTCACCATGTGGTGCTCACCAAGGGTGAGCGGAGTTGTTACGTGATGTTCCGGCTGGACTACGGCCGGATCAAGCGACGACCCACGTTCGCATCGATCCTGCACGTCGGCGATCCCGACGTCTTTCGGGACTGTGCGCCGCGCTTCTACCGTTACCTGCTGCTGCGGCGCGGAATACCCGCTACGTTGGGCGAGATCAGGGTGGTGGGGCACCGGCTGCCGAGATCGGTCTTGGTGGCGGGTCCGGCGAAGATGTTTTTGTCCGATGACCTTGAGCCGGCGCAGATCGACTATCTCTACAGCGAGCTGACCTGTTTCGAGTTCCAAGGCCGCTTTCCCCACCACGACGCACCGAAACCTGGCCCGTCGCACGTCCCGGAGAACGCGGTCGGCAGTTAGTTCGTGCTCTGCTCGACGAATTCGGCGAGAGTGCCGATCGTCTCGAAGACGTCCCCCGTGAAGTCCTCGTCGTCGATCTGGAAGTCGAATTCTCTCTCAAGATTGACCGACAGGGCGACAACCGCCATCGAATCGAGTTCAGGCATGCTGCCGAACAATTCGGTGCACGCGTCGAGGGTGCCGGCGCGATCCTGGATCGCCAGGGTTTTCACGAGCACCACCTTCACGCGTTCCAGAGTCTCCGTGCTGTAGTTCATCGAACTGTTTCCTCCTCCAACGGGTTGTGCGAAACCTGGCGGCGCCCGGTCGCGGGGTTATGCCATCAGACATCTCGGGTCGGTGCCCTGCGGACGAATTCGTCATTGAAACTGGCGCTCAGAAGTTTCACCGCCTGCTTGCTCTCGGCCTTGCCGAGATGGTTGGGCGGGCCGCACGGAGTGTTGTTCACATCGACGATGTAGATCTGGCCGTCATCGACGTCCCTGAGGATATCGAGCTCACCGAAATCCAGGCCCAGATTCTTCGCGAAAAGCTGGATCAGCACCAATTCACGGTCTGAGAAGGCGGACTCGGGGGATCCCAACTTCACGCGATCGTTGCGATTGCTGAACCGGGTTCTGGCATCGCGGAACTTCCAGTAGACGAGCGGTATCGAGCCGCCCACAATCGGAACTCTGATATCGACGACCTGATCTCTGCTCGTGTTGTTGATCACTCGCTGGTAGACAACATCTGTTCGTGTTGTGGCCGTGGGACATTCGATGAGTGTTCCGTCGTGCATCGCGTTGTCGTCGGACTTCATGACGCATAAACCCTGGTACGTGCGAGGGTCGACGAATGTGCCGTAGCCGAAAACTTCCCGAAAGACCTGCTCCACCTTGGTCTTGCTGATGTCGTTGCAGTGCTGATTCACCACGAAGTGGTGGTTGGACAACTCTGCGAGCAGTGGATTGTGGCGTCGTTTGGTCACATCCTCGAAGGACACCACCACATCTGGACGCGTGGCAGTCCTCGACGTCATCGTCAGACCCAGCGAATGAGAGATCTTGTACAGGATCTGGGAGTAATCAGGCTTGTCCGGATGGAACAAAATGGTGGTGGGCCGATGGTCCTGCTCGAATCTCTTCCGGAGATTCTTCGTCCGGTACTTGATCCTGATCATGGTCCCGAGGATCTGGTCGTGGTAGATCTTTCCCGCGAACTTGTAGACAGGATGCCTCTCGAGGTCCTCCATCGGGAACCCTCTGTTGGCTAGGAAATCTCTCATTTCATCCTGCTATACAAGTATCTCGACGGGAGCTGGATGGCCCAGAAATGCGGTCGGGCTTGCGGTCAGACCGTAGGCTCCTGCCTGGAAAAGCACGATCGAATCGCCGATGTCGGCGTTCGGGAGCTGGACATTGTCGCCCAACAGGTCCAGCGGGGTGCACAGGCATCCGACCACCGTCACCTCCGAGTCCGGGCTTTCGGTGAGGCGATTGCCCACAGCGATGGGATAGTTGCGGCGGATCACCTGGCCGAAGTTCCCGGATGCAGCCAGTTGGTGGTGCATACCGCCGTCGACGACGAGATAGGTGCGGCCACGGGACACCTTGCGATCGACGACCCGGGTGACGTAGATGCCGGACTCCCCCACGATGTAGCGGCCGAGCTCGATCACCACCTTCGCATCCGGCAGTTGCGGCCCGATACGGTCCTGGACCAGATTGGTCAGGTTCGTCCCGATCGCGCCCAGGTCGAGGGGGGAGTCCTTGTCGAAGTAAGGGATGCCGAAGCCGCCACCCAGGTTGACGTACCGGACTGGGGTGGGCGACTTGTCGGCCAGCCCGAGGATGAGCTCCACCGTCTTCTGCTGTGCCTCACAAAGGATCTCGGCGTTCAGGTTTTGCGAACCGGCGAACACGTGGAAGCCGAGAAACTCGAGATCGGCGGTATCGACCAGGTCGAGCAACTCGGGCACCTGTTCGGCGTCGACACCGAACTGCTGAGGGCCCCCACCCATGCGCATTCCCGAACCCTTCACCTGGAAGTCGGGATTCACCCGGATCGCGACTCGCGGGCGCACCCCCACCGTTTCGCCGGCCTCGATGACACGTCGCGCTTCGGTGGTTGATTCCATCTCGATGGTCACGCCCGCCGCGACCGCCTGGGTGATTTCGGCTGCGGTCTTGCCCGGTCCGGCGAAGCTGATGCGGTCCGCAGACAGCGGCGTGTCCAGGGCGGTCTGCATCTCCAGTGTCGACGCGACATCCAGCGCGTCGACCAGGCCGGCGAGGTGTTGCACGACTGCGGGCATCGGGTTCGCCTTCACCGCATAGCTCAGATGCATCGCCGAGGGAAGTGTCGCGCGCAGAGCGGCGATGCGCTCACTCAACAGGCGGCGGTCGTAGGCGAAGTACGGCGTCGATCCGACGCGGGCGGTGAGGCGGTCAAGCGGCATGCCACCGACCGCGAGTTGGCCGTCGACGGTGCCGAAGGCCGCGATCGTCGGGCGCAGGTTCATGTGGTCAACTCCTCGCGCAGCGCCGACCGGTCGAATTTGCCGTTGGGCGAGCGGGGGATCTCCGACCGAACCACGACGGAGCCCGGCACCATATAGAGCGGCAGCTCGGATCTCATCGCGTCAAGGAGTGCATCGGCGGCGAAGTCCTCGGCGGTCGGCGCCACCACCAGCAGCACCCGTTCTCCCAGCGCGGCGTCCTCGACGCCGAGGGCGACCGCATCGCGGACCAGGCCGGTGGCGTAGGCGGCTTCTTCAATCTCGGTCGGGCTGACCCGGTAGCCGGAGGTCTTGATCATGTCGTCGCGGCGGCCGACGAAATACAGGAACCCCTCAGCGTCGGTGACCACCGTGTCACCTGAGAAGACCGCGAGTTCCGGTGTGCGCCAGGGCTCGTCGCGTCCAGGTACCGGCCGGAAACGTTCCGCGGTGCGGGCTGGGTCGTTCCAGTAGCCCAGCGCCACATGTGGTCCACGATGGACGAGTTCACCCTCTTCGCCCGGGTCGCACGTCGATCCGTCGGGTCGGACCACGAGGATCTCGGCACCCGGAATGGCCTTGCCGATGGAACCGGGCCGATGGTCGATCTGGTCGGGATCGAGGTAGGTCGACCGGAAGGCCTCGGTGAGGCCGTACATGAGGTACGGCCTGGCGGTCGGGAACACCTCCCGCAACCGGTCGAGGACGGGTTTGGGCATCCGCCCCCCGGTGTTCGCGAAATACCGCAACGAGGTTCTGGCGTCGTCCGGCCAGTTCTGCTCGGCGATCTGGATCCATAGCGGTGGTACGCATGTCAAGCCGGTCACCTGGTGCCGCGCGCACAGCTTGGGCACATCGCCGGGCAGCAGGTAGTTCGTCAGGATCACGTGGGCACCCACCGCGAAGGCCGTTGTCAGCTGGCTGAAGCCGGCATCGAAACTCAGCGGCAACGCGGCCAGCAGGACGTCGTCCGCCGAGTTCTCCAGGTAGGTCGACACACTTTCCGCGCCGGCGATCAGGTTGCGGTGGCTGAGGACCACGCCTTTGGGACGGCCTGTGCTACCGGAGGTGTAGAGGATGGCCGCGATGTCGAGGTCGGTGGGGGCGGCCGGGCCGGATGGTGCGCGAGGTGCGGCGAGCAACCGTTCCCAGCTTCGCGATTGGAGGCGCGCGCCGGTTTCAGGTTCTTCGGTCCGCGCAGCCACCAGCACGACATCCTCGAGAGCCGGACACGCTGCGAGCTCGTCGACCAACAGGGCGAACCGATCGGCAGTGGTGATGAGGACACGGACGTCGCAGTCCCGCAGGATGTGGCCGACCTGCGCGGGCCGCAGCAACGGGTTGATCGGCACGAACACGCCCCCCGCCGCGGACGCGCCGAAGATGGCCGTGACCGTCTCGATCCTCTTGTCGAGGTAGACCGCGACGCGCTGCCCTCGTTCGACACCGATCTCGGCGAAGCCGGCTGCCACGTCCCGGATCTGCGACCACAACTCGCCGTAGGTGAGCGTCGCCGTCTTGAATGTCACGGCCGGCGCATCGGGACAGGATAACGCACGGCCCTCGACCAGATGATGAAGATTCGTCAGCACAGCTCACCTCGCGGTGGCGGGAGGGGACGACAGCGTCTCCCGCCATGACTCGACCGCGGCACCGTAGCGCGGATTGATGCACTGGATCGCCCAGAGTGTCGGTAGGGGTCCGAGACGCGTGTGGCTGTGGATATCCAGTGGTCTGACGGCCAGGGCCGGCGTGAGTCGCAGCAGATTCAGCCTGCGCGCCACGCGGTAGGCGAAGGAACGCGACGACTCGGCTGCCGCGTCGAGTAGGTAGGTCAGCCGGGTGCGTAGTGGAAGGTGTTGCGCCCGTGCGTATTCGCGAATGGCGTCCCGCGTACGCTCGGTCCACGCGGAGTCCCCCGGTACGTGCAGCAGGGCGGTGGTCGCTCGCTTCTTGTGACCGAAGGCGGCCCGGGGCACACCCGCATCCTCGGCGATCCGACGGGGAACGGGGCGGTCGTAGGCGGTTCCGGTCGACCATGCCCGCATCACATCGCTCTGGGCGATCTCGAGGAGCTTCGGGTGTCGGCGTGCGCCGATGAACGGTGCGGGCACGTGGACGAAATCCGTGCGGAGCCGGAACTCGTTCATCGATGCGCCGCTCATGTCCCCTCGGCGCAGCAATTCGTCGGGGTAGGTATGCAGGTCCCAGACGCGGCCACCATAGTGGCCACTGAAGAACACCGTCCGACCGATGTCGGTCGCCAACCCGGCCATGTTCAAGTCCTCACCACTCATACCGGTCGCGAGGAACTCCGCCTCGGGGAAGTCACCGGCCTCGCGATACGCCTCCCGGTCGAACTCCTCGAGTTCGTAGCCCAGAACCGCCGCGACCGGTTTCCCGGAGTCGTCCTCCGGATGGCCGCCCCGGGTGCGGGCGTGGGTGAAGGTGCAGGCCTTCTTGCAGCCGGCGCGGCGGGCCAGGGTTGCCACTGCCGGGGAGTCGTAGCCGGAGGACACGGACGCCAGCGGTGAATACGTCACTGAACGCCACGGCGCCGCGGCGTTGCGGACCGTTCGCTGCAGGACGTCGGTGATCAGCGCCACGTACTCGTCGTACGTCTGGTACGGCTGCCCCGCGGACTTGTCCAGGAAGGTGATCCGGCCGTCGTGATGGAAGCGCACGTTGTGCACGTACACGAGGTGCGCTTCGCCGCTGGGCGGCCCCGAATCCCCGCTGAAGCGGACGGGGATGACAGTGTCGAACGCGCGGATGCCGTCGCAGATGATCCCGGCGAAGTCGGTCGCGTAGCGGGCATGGCGCGGATCGAGTTCTGCGCGTGCGGCCGTCAGGAGAAACACCAGCGAGTTCGAGATCAGGATTTCGTCGCCGCGGCTGATGTACTGGATCCGCTCCAGGGTGTGACTCGGGGGCACGACGATCAGATCATCTCCGGCGATCCGGCCGCCCGACCCGAACACGTCGACGGCATCGGCGAATTCGAACGAGTGCGCGTCGCCTGCCCACGCTCCTTCGAAGAAACCGTCGTCACGGACCTCGACGCTGGTGCCGCACAGAAGTTCGACATCGCCGCGACCGAGCCTCACACACCACGCCAACGGCGGGAGGCTGGGTGCACAGGTGATCCTCAGGCGCATGGCGGCCGCCTACGTGAAACGCGCGGGTCCCCCGCATCGAGAGGACGTGCGGTACCTCGCAGCCGAGTGTCGCGGGCGAACCCATCTGATCGAGTCATTCCAGACACGTCAATTCGCTGTAGAGATAGTCGATCTGGCCCGGTTCCAGATCGTCGCCGAGATACATTCTCGGCCGCCCGGCTACCGAGATCGCTCGCGCCGGGCACTGCCCCACGATCCTGACCTCCAACAGCGTTGCCAGAATCCTTTGCCTCAACAACAGGTATCGGTGGAAATGCGGTGCCCAGCGTCCGAACATCTCGGCGTTGCCCACATAGAGGACCATGGCAAGCACCGAGCGATGCTTGTACCGCTCACGCCGGTACACGACATAGCAGCTTTGATCGCCATCGGTGAGCACGACGTGATGCGCGGCTGTCGCCCTGTGGTCGTGATAGATCCGCTTGTCCTGTCCCGAGAGCAGGACATCGATCTCGTCCTTGGCGTCGATGACCCGGACCCGTCGCGACCACAATGGCCAGGGCAGGTTGGGCACCAACACCGTGGTGGTGTCGAGCGCAACGAATCCCAGGCGAGAGTTCAATGCCACCACGTTCGGGTTCGGGGTGAGATCGGTGAAGTTGTAACCCTTTTGGCGGAGCAACGATCGGAGCAGGCGCATTCCGGACGCGCGGTGCGGTTCAGCAACACACCACACACCGAGGTTGCAGATACGTCGCACGTGGTCGTCGATGACGCGTTCCGAGTACAGCGCGAGATGCACTCCGACGACTCGCCCGCTTTCGCGCAGCAGGTAGCCGTGGTTGGGCTGCTCGACGGCCCATGGCGGATTCATCGCACGCAGCCAATCGGTGACGGGTCTGGTTCTCGCGACGCCGAGGTTCAAGAACTCGGTGTGCAAGAACTCGGCAACCGTCCGGACGTCGGCATCGGTGATCGGCTTGACCTCGAGGTCAGGAACATTTGACACGACAGAATTGGACACCGTGGGTGCTCCTACCTCACTGCGTACCGAGGCACTCCCGCCCAGCGCCTCGAAGCAGGTGGTGGCGGTGAGACTGGCGACGAACAGACCGTGAAGGCGACGGCGACACCTGCGAGCAGCGAGTTGACGCGCCCGAGCCGCCGTCGACTCGATGATGAACGCCGGACTGCCGATGAATGTGAATCGATGGTCGTCACAATCTGTAGTCGTCCCCCCGGATCTAGTTCCTATTTCGACGATAGGGCTCAAGGCCCGCTGTGGTGATCAGTTGAACATTTCACGATCTGTATGGGACGTAATCAGCCACTCCGCGGCGAGAATTGTGGTCCACCGGGCGGGATTTCGTCCTCATGTTGCCCACCACCGGCGTATGACCCCATCTGCTTCCTTTCCGCGCGGGGAGAAGTCCAGCGGTTCGGCTTCGGTGTGCGGCGGCGTCGCCCACACCCACCAGAAGACCCCGGCCCAGAACGGCTGGCCGCTGGCGGCCGCGAGCAGCGCTTGATACGCCGCCGCCTGTTCCGCCTGCGCCGGTATCTTGCTGATGCGCCAGCTGGAGGGGTCCGTCGCGGTCCCCTGCTGGCTGGTGTAACCAGCCTCGGTGAACAGGATCCTGCGGTTGTATTTGGCCGACAGCGCCGCGATACGGGGGGTGAAGGACTCGACGGCCTGCTGTAGCGCCTGTACATCCGTTGTGGGCGTCGCGCTCAGGGGCGCGTAGACGTCCAGGCCGATCAGATCGAGGGCGTCCCAGAACGGGACCCGCTCCCAGTCGGTGCTCGACGCGTAGGTCAGTTGGCCGCCGTACCGTTCCCGCACTGCCTGGATCACTCCCAGCCATCCCGGTCGGTCGTCGGTCATCATGGCCAGCTCGGTGGCGATGGCGAACTGCTCGACCCCGAGGCGCTGCGCCATGGTCGCGTAGTGGGTGATGAAAGCGGTGTACGAGGCGAACCACGCCGGACGGTCCTGCGCGGCAATCTTGTTGCTGCCCTGCGGTGTCAGATTGAGGTGAGGTTTGAGCAGCACTTTCAGCCCCAGTTGGTGAGCCAGCGTGATCGCCCGCTCCTGCCCGGAGTCGCTGACCGTCCTGTCCGTTCGGTAGATGTCGCTGGAGCTGGGCGTCGCCTGATACCAGGTTGGCGTGAACTGAACCCAGTTTGCGCCCAGCGCACGAATCTCCCTCAGGGACTGTTCGACTCCCGGTCCGTCGTAGCCGGTCACCTCCCAGGTCGGCAACGCGAACCCTCGCTGTTGTCCGGCGGGCACTTCGGCAACCGAAGACTTGCAGCCGAGCGACATGGCCAGCACTGCGATGACCGCCAGGCAAATCGCCACCGCCTTGGCCCGCTGTGCTGGTCGCCGGCATTCAGAGGTGTTCGACACGCGGGCCTCCGATTCGATGGCGGCAGTCAAGGACGAGTTTCGAGTGCTCGACGACCGCGTCGTAGTCGAACGCGTCGTGGTCGGTCAGCAGCACGACGGCGTCGGCCGCGGCGAGTTCGTCCTTGGTGACTTCGACGCGCATCAGCAGCCCGTCGACAGAGGTGGTCTCCACCACGTAGGGGTCGGCGCCGCGAACCTCGGCGCCCATCCCGGCGAGCAGTTGTGCCACCCGCACCGACGGAGACTCGCGCGCGTCGCCGGTGTTCTTCTTGTAGGACAGACCCAGTAGCAGGATCCGCGACCCGTTCACCGAACGCTGCTGGTCGTTCAGCGCCATCGTGACGCGGCGCACCACGTGGTCGGGCATGTGTTCATTGATGTCATTGGCCAACTCGACGAACCGGAAATTGTGACCGAGGGTGCGTTCCACGCACCAGGACAGATACGAGGGGTCGATCGGCAGGCAGTGGCCGCCGACGCCTGGGCCTGGTGTGAAGCGCATGAACCCGAACGGCTTCGTCGCGGCAGCGTCGATCGCTTCCCAGACGTCGATGCCGAGCTCATGCGCGAATATCGCGATCTCGTTGACGAGCGCAATGTTGACGTGCCGGAAGGTGTTTTCCAGCAACTTGGCCAGTTCGGCCTCGCGTGGTGAGGCGACCGGGACGGTGGTGTCCACGATCGTGTCGTAGAACCCCTGGATGGATGCCAGCGAGGCCTCGTCGACCCCCGAGACGATTTTCGGTGTGTTGACCAGCGTCCAGGTGGCATTGCCCGGGTCGATGCGCTCGGGGCTGAACCCGAGGTGGAAGTCGCTGCCCGCGATCAGACCGGAGCCGTCCTCGAGAATCGGGGCGACCAGCTCCTGGGTGGTCCCGGGATACGTCGTGGACTCCACGATGACGGTCGCACCGGGCCGCAGATAGCGGGCGAGTGTCTGCGCGGACTCCTCGATGTAGCGCAAGTCAGGCACACCCTCGCGCAGCGGTGTCGGAACAGCGATGATTGCGACGTCGAAGCCCTCGCACGCGCTGGCGTCCGACGACGGGTGGAATGTGCCGGCCGCCAAGATCGCGTCCAATTCCTCGTCGGAGATGTCTTCGATGTAGGAAGCCCCGACCAGCAGCCGCTTCATCCGGTTCTCGTCGATGTCGTATGCGACCACATGATGGCCGACCTGCGCCGCTCGGACCGACAGCGGTAGGCCTACGTAGCCTTGGCCGACAACCGCGACTTTCACGAGCGACCTCCTCGGTACCGCCGGACGCCATGACGGTTACCGACCGTGAGCAGTGAGACGGCCCGCTTGGCCTCGAGTCGCCACGACGTGTCCTTCGCGAGCACGGACGTCCGGGGGATCGCGTGGCGACTGATCTCGGTGCCGGCCTGCACCGCGCAGGCGTAGTCGTAGCCTGCGGCGCGCGCCGCCTCGACGACGCGCGCATCCAGGTAGCCATACGGATAGCAGAACCCCGGTACATCGCCAGAGAGCAACTCCTGCAGGATCTCTCGGCTTTGGACAACCTCCGATCTCAGCATCTCGTCGTCCGTCTTCACCAACGAGATGTGCTTGAGGCCGTGAGATCCGATCTCCATGCCGGCCTCCGCGATCTGTTTCACCTCGTCGGCGGTCAACAGCGCCTTGTTCGGCCCGGGCCGGCTCCACTCGTTCTGCCCGCCGAGCCGTCCGGCGAGAATGAAAAGCGTTGCGGTGTAACCGCATCGCTGCAGCACCGGCAGCGCATTGGGGATGAAGTCCTGATAGCCATCGTCGAATGTCAAGCCGACGAGCCCGCGTGCCCGGCCCTCGGCGTTGGCCTCGAGGAGTTCGCGCATCGAGACGCCCCGCAGCCCCCTTCGGCGGAGCCAGCGCATCTGTCTCTCGAACCGTTGCGGAGTCATGGTCACCTGGTATGGATCTTCGTCGTACGGTGCGACTGAGTGATACATCCACACCAGCGGAAAGGAGTTCAGCCCGCGGGATGTGGAGGTGCCTCCGGCGATGGACGCGGTCATGCTCAGATCTCTTCTCTATCGTAGGGCCGACTCGGTCGAAATCCACTGGTGAACAATGGCGTTGGTTCGCGGTTGGTGACGGCTGCGTTGGCGTCCAGGGCTCGCAGATACACCTCGTCGAGCTGGGGCATCACCTGGGACAGCGTGAAGCGAGCGGCTTTGGCAGGTCCGGCCGCCCCCAGCCGCAACCGCAATGGTTCGTCCTCGAGGATGCGCCGTACGGCGCCGGCCAGCGCTTCCGCGTCTCCCGGCGGCACGTGCAGCCCCTCGACCTCGTCTGTGACGATGTCGAGCAGCCCGCCCAGGGCCGAGACCACGCACGGGGTACCCGCGGCCAGACACTCCACAGCGACGCGCCCGAATCCCTCGGGAACCACGCTCGGTACGACGCCGACGACGGCGTGTCGCCACGCGGCGATCACATCCGGCATCGCGACGTTGGTCGCGACGATCACCCCGGGCCGGTCCTCGATCGGGAAATCGTTGCGGGGCAGGCCCGCGAGAACCAGCGGAATGTCGAAACCATCGGCATGAAGGCGTTTGTGGGCATCGAGCAGGACGTCTACGCCCTTGTGGACACCGAGCGCGCCCGCGTAGAAGATGTACGGCCCGTCGGCCGGGACGAAACCGGGTCGCTGTTCGGTCCGCTCGTCGTTGGCGAGCGCGATCAGTTGATCGTCGATGAAGGTGGGGATCACCGTCATCGGCCCACTGTCCGCGGGGCGCGGCGCTGAACCGCGTGCTGCGAGTGCAGAGGACGTGGCTGTCCACTGCGCGACGTCGCGGTGCCGTCGCGATCCCAATTGATGCAGGCCTGCGGCCAACGGAATTCCCTTGAGGCCGTATTGCGAATGGGCACAACCGATGCACTTGACCAGGCCCGGTTCCGAACACACGCTCTTGCCGCGATACAGCATCACCTTGGTGGCGCAGACCTGACTGTGATCGTGTGCGCTCGCTACCACCGGGATGCCCATGCGGCTGGCGGTGCCGAGCACGCTGTAGAGAATCCAGCCACGGACGTTGATGACGTCCGGGCGGAACTGCCGAACCAGGCGGGCGAAAGCATGCGCGAACGTGGGGTCCGGAACCGGTGGGAAGAACCGATGAGTCGTCGACTCGTAGGCGCCGGGAAGATGGGCCATCGCCATCGGCAGCCGGTGCACTTCCACTCCGTCCATGTCTTCGCGGGCCGGCGCATCCGGGTGCTCGGCCGCCACCACCGCTACCGAACGGCCGTGCCGCACCTGCTCGCGGGCCAGTGCGTGGATCGACAGCTCCAGGCCCCCGACGTTGGGGAGGAAACTGTCGGTCGCGTGCAGGATGCGCAACCCGTGAAGCCGGCCACTTGTCATGGCAACCCCTGTCGCCCGGCGATGAGAGGATCGGGCGTCGGGACCGGCGTCGTCAGAGGTGCGACCGGCGGCGCCTCGAAGAGGAATCGGCGTGTGCCCACCGCGGCGAATACCGCCGCGGTGATCGTCTGCGCGACCACCGCGGCCAGGGCGGCGCCGATGACGCCCGTATGCAGCATCAGGAACCACGCCCCGCCCACCATCATGATCGCCTGGGTCACGGTCAAGAGGGTGATGATGCGCAGTCGTCCCTGAACTCGGAAGATCGACATCGAGATGTTGATCATCGCGTCCGGGAAGGTCGCCATCAGCAGCACGATGAGCAGCGTGCTGCAGCTGGTGTATTCGCTGCCGAAGAAGCCGAGCACCTGCTTGGCGAATACGCAGGTACCGGCTACGGGCACGACAAGAAGCAGTCCGATCAGGAGCATCGCGCGTCGTGCCTGCGCCTGGAGCCGTCCGGGATCGCCGGCGCAGTCGGCCAGCAGGGCATTGGACACGGCGGCAGAGACAGCGAGGAAAACGCTCGCGATCATCACAGTTACGGCGTAATAGCCGAGTTGCCTGGCGGGAAATATCGCGGCGGCCAGGATCGGCATGATGAACGCCGGTGACCGGACCGCGAGCACGGCGACGTGGTCCCAGCCGACTGTCCGGCTGATGCGTGTCAACCACTCCATGCGAGGCCGGAACCGGAAATCCGGGTTGGCACGGCGCAGCAGTACGAAGGCGATGGTGTCGGAGACCACCAGAGATGCCACGTAGATGACGAGCATGGTGTGCGTCGCGCCGCTGTCGATGGTTGCCGCCAGTGCCCCGAGCGTCACCATCGACGCGATGGTGCCCAGCCGTAGCACGGCTCCTGCGCTACTGGCGTACAGCGAGAATTCGGCCCGGCGTACACCCAGCAATGACGCATTGATCACCATCTGCATCGCCGTGGCCACAGAACCGGTGACCAGCAACGCTACGAGCCATCCGGTGCCGACTGTGGTGTGCACCCGGGTAGGCAGGAGAAACGCTCCGACTGCGCCGACCGTTCCCGAAGCGATGGCGGTGACGACGAGCGCTGTGCTGCACAGGCCGCTGCGGTCATCCGAACTGGCACCGGGCAGCAGTCGCGTGAGGAACGGCAGGAAACCGGCAACACAGACGATCGCGACCAGCGTGATCCCCGAGATCACCGTGTTTGCGATGCCGATGGCGCCGGGAGAGACGTGGCGTGCGCACAGCGTCCAATAGACGAAGCCGAGGACCGACGTGACATTGGTGAGGGCGAGGAGGGCGAAGCTATTTCCCACCAGACCACGGGACTTCGGCGTGCGCTCGGCACTCATCGGGCGCACCAACCGTCCGGGAACATCGCTTGCACCTGCATGCCCGACACCTGGTCACGCACGGTCAGTTTGGCGGCCTGGCCCGAGGTGCACAGCATCGGACGGGCATGGGGGTCCAACACGACGTTCAGCGTCGCTTGGGTCGCCGAGGTCTCCGAAGCTTCGATCCGGCTGGAAGCGGGCACCGGGCGCCCGGTCGCGTCGGCGACGGTGAAGTCGGCACGCTCGAAGAGACGGCCCCCCTCCGGGCCGATCGCGTTCAGTGCGAATGCCAAGTCCGCGCCGGCCGGCGCCGTAATCTGCTCCGCGCTGATCACCGACGGCATCCGCTGCGCCGGGGACCAGATTGCGCTCGTGAGCTGGATCGTGCCGAAGGACGCAGCCACTACGGCGATTGCCGCCACGATCTGGACGAGCTGACGCTTCGTCGTGACCGCGGGCAGCTTGGGCTTGCTCAGCGTCCCGAGGGTCACGAGCAGTGCGCCGCAGAGCACGATCAGCCAGTCCAGCCGCCGGATGTGCTCGTAGTTCATGTCAGATGTCCAGACCCGCATCCACACCCAGATCGCGGCGTGCGCGCCCACGGTCCCGACGATGGCCGGTATGAGAACGCGAATCCACCGCCGGGAGGGCCACCGCGACAGGCCGAGCGCCACACCGATCAGTACGGCGGTGGTCGCTGCGACGGTCGCGATGAGCAGGCCGCCCGTGGTGACCTTGGCTCCCTCTCCGGAACGGTGGATGACAGGTCCGAGCACCGCGTACCAGATCAGCGTCGTCGCGATGCGAGTACCCAGCCACGCCGGCTGACCAGCCCCGGTGCGTGCGACGAGCGCCGACAACCACACCCCGGGAACCAGCCACAGTCCGGTGACACCGCACAGCAGCGATGCCCAACCGACGACATCGGCGGGTGGTGCGAACAATGAAGGCGGCGCGAACAGTGAACCGTGTTCCGGTTGGATCCATTGCGCTGTCAGCAGACAGCCGATGCCGAAGAGCGACCACGCGAGGAGTCGTAATCTGTCCCTCGACCTCGGCGTCAGGCGGCGCTGTGAATCCGCAAGCTGCCGGCGGTGTCGCGCGCGCCGCAGGAGGCGGCTCTGCGCGGCCGGTTGGTCCAGTTCCTCGTCCCGTGAGTGTTGCACGGACGGACCCGCCGCCTCGTCGTCCGTCCGATAGGTGACGCTCATGTCGCCGGCACCTCGCAGCTGACGGCTTTTGTGCGACTGAGGGCACCGCGGTCGACCCCGTACACCGTCAGCGTCCCGGCTGCGAACACACCCTTGAGCCATGGCAGGCAGTTGAATCGGTCGAGAGCCGCTTGCGGCACCACCGTGTTGGCGCCGCGTCCCGGCTCATCCTTCACAAACCAAGTACCGCTCTTCGGGATGGTGGTCGCCATCCTGGAGTCGACCACGAAGAATCCGATCTTGGAATCCCATATCTGCTTGAGCACCTCGGGACGTACCGGGCCCGGACTCATGTACATCTCCCAGATGGGAAACGTCTTGCTGGGTCGCAAAGCAGACATTCTCCCGATCGAACCGACCAGGGTTGAGACGTACCTGTCAGCCATTACCGGGGTGTCGGCCGGCACGTGTGTCGCGAACCAATCAGCTACTGCTCGGCCCTCGTTGGACGCCGCTCGGGCGTCATCGCCGACGTTCGCGCTGCCCGGGAACCGGTGTGACACATTGACACCCAGCGCAGCGCCCCCGAAAACCAGGACTATGTAGACGGCGACCGCAGCGCTGACCCGGAAACGGGGCTGGGCCAATGTGAGTGCCGCCCGCGACCATCTGGCGGCCAGCACGCCAGGGGTCCGCGGCCCGAAAGACCACGCGAAGCCGCACACGACCGCGATCCCGATGAAGCTGAACCCCCATGATCGATGTGCGCCCTCGGCGCCTCCCGCAGTCAGCAACATCGGCATGCTCCCGAAGAACATCGCCCCGACCACCGCGAATGCCCATGGCGTGGAGCCGATCCGGCGCCGGTTGCGCCATAGAACCGCGAGAGCCCACAGGAACAACCCCAACGTCACGACGGGGAACAGGTAACCACTGATGATCTCGTACATCGGGTTTTGGGCGTTGGCGAATAGCGACCGCTGACCGCTGGTGGACTTACTGACACCTTCGAGGATCCGTTGCAGCTGTGCGTAACCCTCGCTCAGCGCAGGCCCGAGGTAGTTGATCAGCCATTCGTATTTGCCGGTCCACCAATACGCAATCGACGCCATCAGACAGCACCAGATCAGCACCAGCGGCCAGATCCGCTCCCGCCGGGCCTCGAGGGTGCCGGCCGCCACTCGGGGAAACCAGGGCACGAGCCTGGTGCCGATGAGCACCATCAAAATCAGCAGGAGCATGATCGTGCTGAGATGGTGCATCATCGGCACCACGGCCACGACCAGCACCGCGCCCGCGATCGCCCTGATGGCCGGTCGTTGCGTGCCGCGGCCGGCGGCGACGGTCGCCGCCAGACACCACACGATCAGCGGTGAGGCCAGGCTCTCGTACGAAAAGGCGACGTTGAAGTACATCCAGGAAGGGTTCAGCGAATAGACGACCGCGCCGACCGCCGCCCCGTTGGCAGGGACATTCACCATCCGGACGAGCTGGTAGATCCCTAGCAGGGACAGGATGTGCGCCAGGACCACCACGGCCATTGCGGCGAACCAGAGGGGGACTTCGCCAAGATGGGCGAAGGCGCTGGCAACCTGATGAAGACCGAAGAACTCCTTGGTGATCGGCAACAGTTTGACGGTGTGGCCGACATCGCCGTTGATGTAGGTCTCCATGGCCTGCCGCAAGTGGATGTACTCGTCGGAGCCCACGGGCTGCGCGAAGTGCAGCACCCTCGGCACCATGCTGTACAAGCCCATGCCGATCAGGGCGAGGGCCCGGATCGCGCCGGCGGTGCGGCGTGCGCAGGCCAGCCAGACGAGCGGCATCATGCCGCCCAGGAAGCCGGCCCAGTACAGGGCGAACATCAGGTTGTCGGGCTGCTCCAAACCCGCGGCATGGTGGTGGGAGAAAACGATCAAGGCTCCGCCGACGGCCGGCATCACCACAGCCAGAGCGATACGGAGTCGATGTGCGTTCGATCCTGCCCGATCCGTGCGGCATGTAGGGGCCGACGGCCGGGCCGGTTCAGACTCTGGGACCGTGTCCAGCGTTGTCGTCACACCCGACTCGCAATCTGGCTGACTTCTGCAAGTGTCTCGAGTAACTGCTGTGCCACCTCGGCGCATTGCGGCAACGCACACTCGGAGGCGCGCTGCGTGCGCGAACCGGGGGTCGACAACATTCGAACGATCGCCTCGGCATAGCGCGAGGCCGCCTCGGAATCAGAGTCGGTGTGCGCACACAGACGGACGGCAGCGCGCTCTCCCGCACGCTCGGCGACCTCTCGATGGGCAGGAATGTCGCTTGCCACCACCGGCAGCCCTGAGAGCAGTGCTTCGGCGAGTCCGATCCCGTACGCCTCCTGTTGACTTGCTGTGGCGTACAGGGATGCCGACGCCCACCAATCCCCGAGTGTCTTTTCGTCCACGAATCCGGTGAAAGTCACTGCCCGGTCTGCGTTGAGCGCAGCGGCGAGGGCTCGCAGCGAGCCGAGGGCGGCACCGTCTCCGACCACCACTAGATGCGCGGGCTCGCCGTGGTCACGCAGCTGCGCGATCGCACGAATCAGAAGGTCGGTGCGCTTGTACGTTTCCTGCCGGGCGACGGTCAACACGACGCGTCGATCTGCGCACGGTAGCGGCAGGCCGAGTCTGGGTTTCGCGACGGCCGGCGGGATGATCACGAGTTTGTCCGCCGATACCCGGCCGGCGAAGTCTCGAAGAACCAGTCTCGCTTCAGCTTGCGTGTCGACGACTACGCGTCGACTCGCCGCCATGAGCCGACGACCGGCAGGCCGGTAGGCGTAGTGGAGCACATGACGTACACGGGTGTGTCCGACACCGTGGTAGTGCGGAGTGAGAACCACTGGCGCCGTGGTTCGCTCAGCGCCCAGCCATGCCAGCGGAGTGTGGTAACTGTGCAACCAGACGACGTCGAAGCGCCCCGGTATGGCTGCGGCGCGCGCCGCCGCAGGCGCAGATACATCGAAAACGTCTCCGAGCGGAAGCGGGTGACGCTCGATGGCGTATCCGTCGAGCAGCTCCCGTCTCGGCAGGGCGGCGCTACGCGGCGCCTGGGTGACGACGGTGACCTCTGCACCTTCTGCTGCCAGCGCGGCGGCCGCAGAAGCCACGTAGGTTTCGATGCCTCCCCGGAAAGGCGCGAAACGTGGGACGAGAATCCCAACCCGCAACGCGGACTTCGTCATGCCCCCGCTCCTTGTCGGCCTGGACGTCGGCCTATACGTTTCTTCTGCTCGACGCTCGCCCGGCTCTGTAGGAAAGACCCAGCGCTCAGCGTTGGACAAGTCCGTCTACTAGGCATTGATCCACCCCCCGGCCGAGCTCCTGAGGTGACGGGCCCGCTCCCCCAAGCGCGCCCGTCAATCACGCAGTTATCCCGACGCGCTTGCCGGAGCTGACCTGCCTGCGGACTGATTGCACGACTCGACCGCTCAGCCCGGACCGGTGCTCTCGCAGTACCGTCCGCAGCACTCTGATGCCATCCCGTACCGAATGAAGGTTTGACTTGCCGGCACGACGCGGGAGCTCAAGGCTCGGCACCTCAGCAACGCGCAGGCCGGCCTGCATCGCGCGGACCACCATCTCGGCCTCGATCTCGAAGCCGGTCGCAGACAGAGCCAGCACATCCAGGTAGCGCCGGTGGAAGCCGCAGAAGCCGTAGCACAAGTCCGTCAGGTCAGTGCGATAAAGCGAGTTGAAGACGCCGAGAAGGAAGCGGTTGCCCATCCGCCGGAAGCTGGTGATGTCCAAAGATCCACCCCCGGAGATGAATCGAGAACCCTTGACGAAGTCGTAGCCGTTGGCCAGGAAATGCAGATAGTGGGTTATCTCGTCGGGCGTCATGCTGCCGTCCGCATCCATCATCACGATGACGTCGCCCGCGGCAGCCAGGAAGCCGGCCCTCAGCGCATCGCCCTTGCCGACGCCCTTCTGAGACACCACTTTGATGTCCGGGCGGCAGCGTCGCGCAGTGACCAGGGTGGCGTCGGTGGAGTTCCCGTCGACGAGAATTACTTCGTCGATGTCGTCGTCGATCTGATTCAGGACCCAGGCGATGTTTCGCGCCTCATTCTTGACTGGAATGACAAGGCTGACAGTTAGGGACGTAGCCGACTCCGGCACCCTCTCGCGCTTGTGCGCGTTCCCGATGTGGGCAACGTCCTGGACGTGAACGCTGCGATTGGCTGAGTGCGCGACAGGCGCCGCCCCGCTATGCCCGTTATTTGAAATATGCCCCGCCATACCCGCCCCCTGCGCATTGGCCTGCGATTTCAGTGAAGACCAATGAATTAGCTGTTAACGAACTCGACCGCTTATTCGCCCCGTGACGGACCTGACGCTAGCACCAAGAAATGTGGCCTGCAACACTGCTTATGGCACTTTTTAGCCCAGCAGGCGCCGACTGTTTGCATAGTCAATAAGCCGCGCGATCAATATTAGCTGCGTGTTTGCTAGCGATACTTCGAGCCATCGCTGAAGCGATTATGGCAGTCTGCGCCAGGAATGCATTCGTGACCTGCACGTTCGGAGGCAACCCGCATTGGCCAGGCCCCGGGCAGCCGCGGTTAAGCCGTTTGCTGAATGGCAGCGTCTACTTCCGTTCGACGCTCAGGAATCGGAAATCCCGACCCAACGGAAGTTGGCGAACAGAGTTGCTCTCAGGCGGTCGAACGCTCTTGGCGCATCGAGCGGACTCAGCCTTGCCTCCCGGTCTGCACCTTGCCGGGACAGACACGGCGGTAACGGCGCCGGACGATTGCCAGCAGCAAAACACGCGACGCACCGACCCACAGCATCCCCGCGGTCTTCTATCGAGGTTTCGCGCGACAAGTCGAACACGTGCTGTCAGCGGTTGATTACCGAACAGGGATTCGGCTAGGTCATCAAGGCCGCCGATGACCTGATCGCCCTCGCCACGTGCCTCGAGCTGGCGACGGTCACCACACCGAAACCGTCATTGCCCCCGACGCACTCTTGCCTCCGTTGTCCGTCACAGTGACAGCGATGGTGCGGGTGGTCCACCCGCCCTGATTCGCCCAGAACGTCACTGCCCACAGCGCCTGCTCGTACTGCTCCACCGTTGCAGTCCCTGACAAGGTCAGGGTCTTGGAACCTGAATCCCAGAACGCGGTCACCGGATTGCCGGCGGGCTGCACGTAACCGAGGGTGTCATTCGGCTGGACAAACGCAGTGACCTTCAGGGTGGCCCCCGTCAGGATGCCGAGGTCATCGCTGATGTCGAGCGTTACGACTGGGTTCATCGGCGGGTCGTTGCGGTCGTAGGACCTACCACCGGTTATCCACAGTCCCGGGGCGGAGTTCTCCCGAACTGATGCAGTCGCAATGCCGTTGAGCACGCCAGAACTACTCACCCCTGTTTCGTCCGTCACTGATACAGAGATGCCTCTGACCAACAGGACACCGCCTGTGCCGGAGAAAGTGACCGATCGGAGCGCTTCTTCGTATTGAGCCTTGGTCCCCGGCCCGGTCAACGTCAGAGTCTTGCTGGAGCCGTCCCACGACGCGGTGATAGGACTTCCGGCCGGCCGGAGATAGCCGAGCGTATCTCCGCTCTGTGCAAGGGTTTCGATAGTCACGCGTGCCGAGGAGAACACCTCCGAATCGGCATCGGTGATTGTGACCGACGACAGCAACTTGACCGGTTCTGTTCCGATGGTGTGCGTCGGCGAACCGACCGTCACCACCGACGGCGGTAGCGAGTACCGAACGTTGGCTGTCGCGCCACCGGGTAGCACACTGTCGACGTCGGTGTCGTCCGTGACCGTCACCGAGATACCGCGGACCAGTCCCGCTCCCCCAGTCGCGGAGAACGTGACGGCCTCCAAGGCCTGCTCATACTGGGCCTTGGTCGCGACTCCTGACAGCGTGAGTGTCCGACTGGCAGCGTTCCATGTTGCCGTGATCGGGTTTCCGGCGGCCACAACGTAATCCAGACGGTCACCGGACTGACCCAGCGAGACGATCTTGACCTCTGCCTTCGACATGTAGTCGGAATCCGCATCGGCGATGCTGACAGACGACAACAATTTCACCGGCGCTGTACCGATGGTGTACGTCGGGGCTCCGATGGTCGTCACCGACGGAGGCAATCCTACCACATTGACCACTGCAGATGCCGGCACCAAGGACTTGACGCTGGTTTCGTCGATGACGTGGATCTGGATGCCTCGTGACAGGCCGCCCTGATTCGTCGTGAATGTGACGGCCTTGATGGCTTCCTCGTACTGGGCCTTGCTTGCCACCCCGGACAGCGTCAACGTCCGGGTTCCGGCATCCCAGGTGCCGATGATCAAACTACCGCTTGGGGCAGCGTAATTGAGGACATCGCCAGCCTGATAGGCGGACGCTATGAGGATCGTGGCGCCGGAGAGGTTGTCCGAGTCGAGATCACTGATGTCCACCGCGGACACCACCTTCACCGGCGACCCGCCCAACCGGAAGAACGGTGTGCCGAACGCTGTCACGGTCGGCGGTAATCCGATCACCGTCACTGTGGCCGAACCCGGAACCACACTGCGCACCTGCACGTCGTCGGTGACGTGGATGGAGATCCCACGGGCGATCCCGCCCTCGGTCGTGGAGAACGTGACAGCTTTGATCGCGTCCTCGTACTGGGCCTTGCTCGCCACCCCGGATAGCGTGAGTGTGCGAGTCCCCACGTCCCAGGTTCCAACGATCGCGCTACCGTTGGGGGCGACGAAATTGAGGACATCGCCGCTTCGGTAGGCGGAGGTGATAACGATCGTGGCGCTCGACAGGTTGTCCGAGTCGAGATCACCGATATCGACCACAGATACCACCTTCACCGGCGCACCACCCAGCCGGAATATGGAGGCGCCAAGTGTCGTCACGGTCGGAGGTAGACCGATCACCGCCACGGTGGCCGTTCCCGGAACCAGACTCTCCTCGTCAGTGTCATCGGTCACCGACACCGTGATCGAACGCGACAACCCACCCTCAGTCGCGGCGAACGTCACGGCCTTGATCGCGGCCTCGTACTGCTCGATCGTGGCCGCACCCGAGAGCGTCAGTGTTCTGGTGGTCTCGTCCCAGGAGGCGGTGATCGGGTTGCCCTCAATACCGCTGAAGCTCAGCACATCCCCGGAGCGATACGACAGACCACCAATGGTCAGCGTCGCCTTCGACAGGTTCTCCGAATCCCCATCGAGAATGCTCACCGACGACACGACCTTGACGGGGGAACCACCCAGCCGGAAGATCGGCAACCCACCCACCGTGATGGCCGGCGGCAATCCGATCACGGTCACCACCGCAGCACCGGGAACCAGGCTCTCCTTGTCGGTGTCATAGACCACCGACACCGTGATCGAACGCGACAGTCCACCCTCGGTCGCGGTGAACGTGACGGCCTTGATCGCCGCCTCGTACTGCTCGATCGTGGCCACACCCGAGAGCGTCAGTGTTCTGGTGGTCTCGTCCCAGGAGGCGGTGATCGGGTTGCCCTCAATACCGCTGAAGCTCAGCACATCCCCGGACTTGTAACCCACACCAACAGTCAGCGTCGCCTTTGACAGGTTCTCCGAATCACCGTCCAGGATGCTCACCGAGGACACGACCTTCACCGGGGCGCCACCCAACCGGAAGATCGGCAACCCACCCACGGTGATGGCCGGCGGCAGACCGATCACCGTCACCACCGCAGCACCGGGAACCAAACTCTCCTTATCGGTGTCATCGGTCACCGACACCGTGACGGTTCGAGACAGTCCACCCTCAGTCGCGGCGAACGTCACGGCCTTGATCGCCGCCTCATACTGCTCAATCGTGGCAACACCCGAGAGCGTCAACGTGCGGGTGGCCGCATCCCAGCTCGCGGTGATCGGATTGCCGTCAATACCACTGAAGCTCAGCACATCCCCGGACTTGTAACCCAAACCAACCGTCAGCGTCGCCTTCGACAGCTTCTCCGAATCGCCATCGAGGATGCTCACCGACGACACGACCTTCACCGGGGCACCACCCAACCGGAAGATCGGCAAACCACCCACCGTCACCACCGGCGGCAGACCGATCACCGTCACCACCGCAGCACCGGGAACCAAACTCTCCTTATCGGTGTCATCGACCACCGACACCGACACCGTCCGAGACAGTCCACCCTCAGTTGCACTAAAAGTGACGGCCTTGATCGCCGCCTCGTACTGCTCAATCGACGCCACGCCGGACAAGGTGAGAGTCCTCGTTGCCGCATCCCACGAGGCGGTGATCGGATTTCCCTCAATACCGCTGAAGCTCAGCACATCCCCCGAGCGATACGACAGACCACCAATGGTCAGCGTCGCCTTCGACAGGTTCTCCGAATCCCCATCGAGAATGCTCACCGACGACACGACCTTGACGGGGGAACCACCCAACCGGAAAATCGGCAACCCACCCACCGTCACCGCCGGCGGCAACCCGATCACCGTCACCACCGCAGCACCCGGGACCAAGCTCTCCTTGTCGGTGTCATCGACCACCGACACCGTGATCGAACGCGACAACCCACCCTCAGTGGCAGTGAAGGTAACGGCCTTGATCGCCGCCTCGTACTGCTCGATCGTCGCCACACCCGAGAGTGTCAACGTGCGCGTGGCCGCATCCCACGACCCGACAATCGGATTCCCGTCAACACCGGAGAAATTCAGCACATCCCCGGACTTGTAACCCAATCCAACCGTCAGCGTGGCCTTGGACAGGTTCTCCGAATCACCGTCCAGGATGCTGACCGAGGAGACGACCTTCACCGGGGCACCGCCCAGCCGGAAGATCGGCAAACCACCCACGGTGATGGCCGGCGGCAACCCGATCACCGTCACCACCGCAGCACCGGGAACCAGGCTCTCTTTGTCCGTGTCATCGGTCACCGACACCGTGACGGTTCGAGACAGTCCACCCTCGGTCGCAGTGAAGGTAACGGCCTTGATCGCCGCCTCGTACTGCTCGATCGACGCCACACCCGAGAGCGTCAACGTGCGCATCGCCGCATCCCACGACCCGACAATCGGATTTCCCTCAACACCGCTGAAATTCAGCACATCCCCGGACTTGTAACCCAAACCAACCGTCAGCGTCGCCTTTGAGAGATTCTCCGAATCACCGTCCAGGATGCTCACCGAGGACACGACCTTCACCGGGGAACCACCCAACCGGAAGATCGGCAAACCACCCACGGTGATGGCCGGCGGCAACCCGATCACCGTCACCACCGCAGCACCGGGAACCAAGCTCTCCTTATCGGTGTCATCGACCACCGACACCGTGACGGTTCGAGACAGTCCACCCTCAGTCGCGGCGAACGTCACGGCCTTGATCGCCGCCTCATACTGCTCAATCGTGGCAACACCCGAGAGCGTCAACGTGCGGGTGGCCGCATCCCAGCTCGCGGTGATCGGATTGCCGTCAATACCACTGAAGCTCAGCACATCCCCGGACTTGTAACCCAAACCAACCGTCAGCGTCGCCTTCGACAGGTTCTCCGAATCCCCATCGAGGATGCTCACCGACGACACGACCTTGACGGGGGAACCACCCAACCGGAAGATCGGCAAACCACCCACCGTGATGGCCGGCGGCAACCCGATCACCGTCACCACCGCAGCACCCGGGACCAGGCTCTCTTTGTCGGTGTCATCGACCACCGACACCGTGATCGAACGCGACAACCCAC
>NZ_JBTBFV010000069.1:0-26122 GCF_054786995.1 Mycobacterium sp. ZZG | reverse complement strand
TCGGATTGCCACGCCCCAAACGGCGGGGCAATCCCGAATCTGTCGGCCTGCCTGTGACTTCACACACGCGCCGACGAGCGCTTGAGACGCCCCGCCCCATCAACCCACTAATTCAGCAGACTCCTAGAGCGCCCTGAGGCCACGCAGTGTCCTTCCGATCAGTTCCCGTCGTTCGTCGGCCGTTGCGGCCTCTCCCAGGGTGGTGTGTACCCGCGCATAACCCTGCACCACCAGATCCCCCACGAGCACCCGCGCCACGCCGAGCGGAAGTGAGAGATGCGCGGCAATCTCGGCCACCGACGGACGTTCGACACACAAGGCGAGGATCTGACCTCGGATGTCATGAACCGGCCACCGCACCGGCTCCGCCGAAGCTGCCACACCGATCGGCGCCTCCAGCGGTAACTGGACAGAAGAGTCGGTGCGCCCCGCCGTCAACGTGTACGGGCGCACCAGACTGGGCTCGGTGGTCTCGCGTTCCGGTTTGTCGTGTGCTCCCATACGCTGCTCACGGATGTCGCGCGGCACGCCGCGCCGCCTGCACCACTGCACCGACCCGTTCCACGAGAATGGCCATCTCGTAGCCGATCTGGCCGATGTCGCAGTTGCGGGTCGCAAGTGTCGCGAGATGGGAACCGTCGCCTACCCGCATCAACAGCAGGTAGCCGTTCTCCATCTCGACAACCGACTGCAGCACGTGCCCACCGTCGAACAGCTGCGCCGCCCCGGTCGACAGGCTCGCCAGACCCGATGCCACCGCCGCCAGCTGATCGGCGCGCTCTGGCGGGATATGCGCGCTGGCCGCCATCCGAAGACCGTCCGCCGAGACGAGGATCGCGTGCGCCACTCCCGGCACGTCGTCGGCGAACTTGGCCACCAACCAGTCCAGCGAAGTCATAGCGAGTCGGTTCCTCCGGATTCCTGCGCCCGTCGACGGCCGGCCTGCACCCCACCGAAGTGATTGCCGATGCTGGCGCGGACCGCTTCCGGATCCCGGGAGACCGATGCTATCGGCTCGCCGTCGGCGTGGCCGGGCACGAAGCGCGCACCCGGCTGCCGGATCGGCAGCCCTTCCGGCGTGTGCTCCTGCACCGGAGCGGACGCTGCGGCTTCGGCCGCCGACCAGCCGTGGTCCCACACGGTCTTCCAGTCCAGATCCGTGCTGTGCGACAGCTCGTGCGGGTCAACCAGCCACTCCGAGAGCATCGTCTGATAGATCGCGTCGTCCTCGGAGTCCTCAAGTACCTGCCGGCGCTGCGGGAGCACCTCGGCAACCGGTTCTGCGACGGCCGCAACAACCGGTTCGGGGACGGGCGCGCGAACGGGTTCTGGGACGGCCGCCGGGGCGGGTTCGGGGACAGGTTCGGGTGCGTGACCGGGCTGCACGGGGACGGTGTGGATCAGTAGGCGGGGCGGGATGTACACCCCGGCCGTGGTGCCCGAATCGGCCTGCCCGGCCACCGTGCTGCGTAGCCGGACCACCAACCCGTGCGCGGCGGCGAGCCGGCCGACCACGAACAGCCCCATGTGCCGCGCGGTGTACGGAGTCACCTCGCCACCGGACTCCAACCGGGTGTTGGCCACCCGTAGATCGGAATCGGTCATTCCGAGCCCGGTGTCGCTGACTTCGACCACCAGTCCGCCGCTGCCAGTCAGAACGGCCGACACCTGGACCCGGGTTGTCGGTGGCGAGTAGCGCAGCCCGTTGTCCAGCAGTTCGGCAAGCAGATGCACGAGGTCGCCGGCGACCGTCCCGTCGATCTCGATGTGGGGCAGGTCGGCGGCGGCGACGCGGACGTAGTCCTGAACCTCCGACGCGGCGGCGTTGACCAGGGCGGTGACCGGCACCGAGTCGGCCTGCTCGCGGGAGACGTCCGCACCGGCCAGCACCATGAGATTGGAGCCGTTGCGGCGCATCCGCGCCGCGAGATGGTCCAGGCGGAACAGACTTTCGAGCCGCGCGGGGTCCTGCTCGTCGCGCTCGAGCCGGTCGATGAGCGTGAGCTGCTGATCGACCAGCGAGCGGTTACGCCGCGACAACGTCTCGAACATGTCGGTCACCTGCATCTGCAGGCGGGCCTGCTCCCCGGCGAGCATGACGGCCTGCTGGTGCAGTTCGTCGACCGCGTGGGCCACCTGACCCACCTCCTCGGTGGTGTGCACAGGGATCGGCTGGACCGGGAACTCCCTGCCGTCGCTGCGGACATGCTCGACTTCGCGCGCCAGGTCTTCGTGCGCGACCTTCAGCGCACTGTCGCGCAGCGTTCGCAGCGGACGCACCATCGAGCGCGCCACCAACACCACGAGAAGCAGCGCGAGCAGGATCGTCGCACCGACCACGACGGCATCCCGGATCGCGGCAGTCCGTGCGTCATCGGCCTCACTCGCCACCGTCGCCGGGATGTCGGCGGCGGTCTGCGCAATCACGTCGTCGGCGATGTCGCCCGTGATCGTCTGCGACGCGAGCAGTTCGGGGTTGCCCACCAGCACGGTGGCCGGCTCGGACAACAGCGCCATGCGCTTGACCATCTCCGAACGCAGCGCCGCCGCCTCGCTCGTCGCGCCGCCGAGGTAGGTGCTGATCGCGGTGACGGTCGCGGGCTCGGTGCCCGCCACGGTGACCATCGCCGACCGCAGCAACGGCTCGGGGAGCTCAGCACCGCGGTTGACCAGCATTCGCTGCATCGCCATCTGGCCCCGCGCGCCGACGGCACGTGACAGCGTGTCGGCCTGGGAGCGCACCCGCGCGTCGTCGGTGTCTACCAGACCCGTGACGGCGGTCTGCGCCGTGATCAGCAGCGGAGCGTAGGTCATCACCCGGGTGCGCAGATCGATGGTGTCGGCATTGATCTCGTCGAGGAGATCCTGTCCGTAATCGATGAGGGTATTGACGGCCAGGCGCACGCTGTCGTCGACCGGGGTGATCTCGAGAAAATGTTGCAGTTCGGCCTTGCCGGCTTCGAAGGCCGTCATCGCCGGGCGCGCGTCGCCGCCTTCGGTCGCGGTGACCATGACGGCCTCGAGATCGCCCATGTAGTCGACGACGGCGGGCACCATGGCGGCGCGCTCGGCCGCGCGCCGAAGGTCTGCGGCATCGGTCGCGCTCGCAAGGATGCGCAACCCACCGAAGACACCTGCCAGCACGAGCGGCACGACGACCAAGGCGAGCACTTTCACCCGGACCGGCCAGTTGGACAGCGCCCATCGCCGCGGACGCGCACGAATCACTGATCGAGGGTCGGTCATACGCTTCCTGATGATGACGGCCTCAGGCCGACGGACCTGCTGGGCCTGGCAATTCGACGAGTATGACAGCCAGGATCGAGGGATTCCACTGTCGGCACTGAACACGCGTGCCTGCAGATTCACCGGTAGTTAGCCAAAACTAGTGCCGGCAAACCCTTTTCGGCGTCGTTCGAGCCCTACTCCACCGAAACGGTAGGTGATCGTTACGTGTTCGAGGCCGCCGATACCGCCGACACGCGAAGAATGGAACAACAAGTGAAGTGAGAACTGCGTCACAATGGGTAATGTTGCATTCACAATCGGAGGTGCGAAATGGTCCGCAACGGCGTGGAGGTGGCCACGCTGGCCGATGCCTCCGAAATCGGTGACTCCCCCTTGATGCGAGCGATGTGCGGCGAAGTGGTCGACGTCGACACCCTCGCCGGCCTGATCTCGATAGCCAGCTACGAAACCTGCCTGGACTGAGGCAGTACCCCAGCCGTAAAACGGCCCTCACATGCGCCGTAAAACGGCCCTCACATGCGCCGTAAAACGGCCCTCACATGCGCCGTAAAACGGCGACGAGAAACCCGGAGCCTTCGTCGAACGGGCGCAGGTCCCAGCTCGACAACAGCAGATCGGGCGTGAGCCCGGCACGTGCCGCGTCGTCGAAGAACTGCGCGAACTCGTAATCGCGGCCGGCGCCGAATCCGATCACCGCCCGGCCGTCGTCGCGCAGATGAGCCCGGAACCTCTCCAGCACCTGCACCCGGGTGCTGGGTGCGAGAAATGTCATCACGTTGCCCGCCGACACCACGATGTGGAACGGCTCGACGATGCCGCGGGCCGGTAGGTCGAGCTCGGCGAGGTCTCCGACCAGCCACCGCGGTCCGGGGTGGTCCTGTTCGGCCGCTTCGATGAGCGCCGGGTCGACGTCGACGCCCACCACCTCATGTCCGGCTGCGGCCAGATAACCGCCCACCCGGCCGGGGCCGCATCCGGCATCGAGGACGTGGGCGCCACGCGGGGCCATCGCATCCACCATGCGCGCTTCGCCGTCCAGGTCGTCGCCGGCGCGGGCCATGGCACGGAAACGCTCGATGTACCAACGCGAATGACCGGGGTCGGCCGCAACCTTGCGCATCCAGAGACTCGTTTCGACCATGCTGGCATTATCCCGGTGTGTTCAAGGTGCTGTTCCACTCGCCGCGCATCGCGCCCAACACCGGCAACGCCATCCGGATGGTGGCGGGTACCGGGTGCGAACTGCATCTGGTCGAGCCGCTCGGCTTCGACCTGTCCGAACCCAAACTGCGGCGGGCCGGGCTGGACTACCACGACCTCGCGTCGGTGACTGTGCACGCCGACCTCGACGCAGCGTGGGCCGCGGTGACCCCCGCACGGGTGTTCGCGTTCACCGCGCACGCCACCACGTCGTTCGCCGACATCACCTACCGCCCCGGCGACGTGCTGATGTTCGGCCCGGAACCGACCGGACTGGATCAGGCCACGCTGGCCGACCCGCACATCACGTCCCAGGTGCGGATCCCGATGCTCGCCGGACGGCGGTCGCTGAACCTGTCCAACGCCGCCGCCGTGGCGGTGTACGAAGCGTGGCGCCAGCACGGGTTCGACGGCGCGGTCTGAGACCGCTACCAGGTGTCCCAGTGGGTGACCTGCTCGGCGGGCAGCCGCTTGGCCTTCTTGAAGTCGGTGCCCTTGGTGTAGGCGATCGGGAACAGCCCCGCCTGGCTGTAGTTGTCGAACGGAATCCCGAGAACCTCGGCGGCCTGCCGCTCGCCGTCACCGAGCAGGTGCAGCGTCGTCCACGCCGAGCCCAGGCCGCGCGAGCGCAGGGCCAGCATGAAACTCCACACCGCGGGCAGCAACGAGCCCCAGTAGCCTGCGCTGGCCCCCGACACCGCGTCCTGCGGTTTGCCTTCCAGGACCGGGATCAACATGACCGGGGCCTTGTCGAGGTGCTCGTTGAGGTACCTCGCCGAATCCTCCACGCGCGGCCGCTGTTCGTCGCGCATGTCGCCCTGCAAGGGCTTCGGGGCGTTCAGGTACGGCGTGGCGTTGGTCCGGTAGATCTCGGCGAGCGCCTTCTTCTTCTCCGGGTCCTCGACGAACACCCACTGCCAGCCCTGGTTGTTGGAACCGGTCGGCGCCTGCAGGGCGATGTCCAGGCATTCCATCAGCACCTCGCGCGGCACCGGCCTGTCGAAATCCAGCCGCTTGCGCACCGAACGGGTGGTGGTCAGAACTTCGTCGGCGGAGAGATTGAGCGTCATTGCGCCGAGCCTACCGTTCCCGTTTCCGTTTCCGCCGAAATTGCATTCCACGCGGTCGTTTCGCGAAAAAGGCCGCGTGGAATGCGATTTCGGCGGGGTGGTTGCCTAGCGGAAGTCGCGGGACTTCGAGGCCACCCGCAGGCTGAGCTTGCCCATCCGGTCGGCTACCACGGTGACGGCGCCGGTGGCGTTCTGCACGATGCCGCGGACCACCAACGCCGACGCGGTCTGGGCCAGTTTACGGTGCCGCGCCCAAACCCCTTGCGAGCACATCACATTGACCATGCCCGTTTCGTCCTCGAGGTTCATGAACGTCACGCCCTGGGCGGTGGCGGGACGCTGCCGGTGGGTGACCGCCCCGGCCACCAGCACCCGGGTGCCGTCGGGCACCGCCAGCAGCTGATCGGCCGGGACCACCCCCATCGCCTCCAGATCCTCGCGGAGGAACTCGGTCAGATAGCGATCCGGCGACACCCCGGTGGCCCACACGTCCGCGGCGGTCAGTTCCAGTGCGGACATGCCCGGCAGTGACGGCACGTGTGACGCCGACCCGACCCCGGGCAGCCGGTCCGGGCGTTCGGTGGCCGCCGCACCCGCGGCCCACAGGCCTTCGCGCCGGGTGATCCCGAAGCAGCCCAGCGCGCCCGCGGTGGCCAGCGCCTCGGTCTGCGGCACCGACAGCTGCACCCGCCGGGTCAGATCGGTCAGAGAAGCGAAGGGCCCGTGTGCTTTCCGCTCCTCGACGACCTTCTGGGCCAGCTCGTCACCGATGTGGCGCACACTGCCCAGCCCCAGCCGGACGTCCAGCCCGTGGTTCTCCAGTGTGGCGTGCGCGAGGCTCGCGTTCACGTCGGGCCCGTGCACGACGACGCCGTGCCGGCGTGCGTCGGCGACCAGGGTCTGCGGTGAATAGAAACCCATCGGCTGTGCGCGCAGCAGCGCCGCGCAGAACGCCGCGGGATGATGCAGCTTGAACCACGACGAGTAGAACACCAGCGACGCGAAGCTCAGCGAATGACTTTCCGGGAAACCGAAATTGGCGAATGCCTCCAGCTTCTCGTAGATCCGCTGGGCCACCTCGCCGGTGATACCGTGTTTGGCGGCCATGCCGTCGAAGAAGCGCCCACGCAGCCGGCGCATCTTCTCCGTCGAACGTTTGGAGCCCATCGCACGGCGCAGCTGGTCGGCCTCGGCCGGGGAGAACCCGGCGCAGTCGACCGCCAGCTGCATCAACTGTTCCTGGAACAGCGGCACGCCCAACGTCTTTCGCAGAGCAGACTCCATCGACGGATGGTCGTAGGTGACCGCCTCCTGCCCGTTGCGCCGCTTGATGTACGGGTGCACCGAACCGCCCTGGATCGGCCCGGGCCGGATCAGGGCCACCTCGACCACCAGGTCGTAGAACATCCGCGGCTTGAGCCGCGGCAGCGTGGCCATCTGGGCCCGTGACTCGACCTGGAACACCCCGACCGAGTCCGCACGCTGCAGCATCTCGTAGACGGCCGGCTCGGACAGGTCCAGCTTGGCCAGATCGACCTCGATACCCTTGTGCTCGGCGACCAGGTCGATGGCGTAGTGCAGCGCCGAGAGCATACCGAGGCCCAGCAGGTCGAATTTCACCAAACCGATTGCCGCACAATCGTCTTTGTCCCACTGCAGAACGCTGCGGTTTTCCATCCGCGCCCATTCGACCGGGCACACGTCGGCAATCGGGCGGTCGCAGATCACCATGCCGCCGGAGTGGATGCCCATGTGCCGGGGCAGGTTGGAGATCTGCTTGGCCAGATCGATCACGGGCTCGGGGATATCGTCGGTGTGGGCGGCGTCGGACAGGTTGCCCCACTGGCTGAACTGCTTGCTCCAAGCGTCCTGCTGACCCTGCGAGAACCCGAGTGCGCGGGCCATGTCCCGCACCGCGCTGCGACCGCGGTAGGTGATCACATTGGCCACCTGCGCGGCATACTCGCGCCCGTAGCGTTGATAGACGTACTGGATGGCGTTCTCGCGCAGGTCGGATTCGATGTCGATGTCGATGTCGGGTGGTCCGTCCCGGGCCGGGGACAGGAAGCGTTCGAACAGCAGGTCGTTGGCGATCGGGTCGACGTTGGTGACCTTGAGCGCATAGCAGACCGCGGAGTTGGCCGCCGATCCGCGACCCTGGGACAGGATGTCGTTCTCCCGGCAGAACCGGGTGATGTCGTGCACCACCAGGAAGTAGCCGGGAAAGTTCAGCTGCTCGATGACCGCGAGCTCGCGCTCGATCTGCGCGTACGCCCGGGGGGCCCGCTCAGGCGGGCCGTAGCGCTCACGGGCGCCCTGCATCACCAGATGCCGCAACCAACTGTTCTCGGTGTGCCCGGCGGGCACGTCGAACGGCGGCAGCTGCGGGGCGATCAACGCCAGACCGAACGCGCACTGCTCGCCGAGCTCGGCGGCCGCCGTCACCACCTCGGGGCAGTGGGCGAACATCCGCGCCATCTCCTCACCGGAGCGCAGGTGCGAACCACCCAGGGGCGCAAGGTAGCCCGCGGCCTCGTCAATGGAGTGGCGGGCCCGGATCGCTCCCATCGCCATCGCGAGCCGGCCCCGCGACGGTTCGGCGAAGTGGGCGGCGGTGGTGGCGACGACACCCACGCCGAACCGGGGGGCCAGCGCGGCCAGCGCCGCGTTGCGTTCGTCGTCGAGCGGGTGACCGTGGTGGGTGAGCTCGACGGTGACCCGGCCGGCACCGAACCGGTCGACCAGATCGGCGAGCGCGGCCTCGGCCGCTTCCGGCCCGCCGACGGCAAGCGCCCGGCGCACGTGCCCTTTGCGGCACCCGGTGAGGATCTGCCAGTGTCCTCCCGCGGCTTCGGTGAGCGCGTCGTAGTCGTAGCGCAGCACCCCTTTCTCCCCACCGGCCAGATGCGCCGCGGCCAGCTGTCGCGACAACCGCCGGTACCCCTCCGGCCCGCGCGCCAGCACCAGCAGGTGCGGGCCCGGCGGATCCGGGACGTCGGTGCGGGTGCCCCCGCCCAGCGACAGCTCGGCGCCGAACACGGTGGCCACGTCGAGTTCCCTGGCCGCCTCGGCGAACCGCACCACGCCGTAGAGCCCGTCGTGGTCGGTCAGCGCGATCGCCCGCAGATCCAGCCGGGCCGCCTCCTCGACGAGTTCCTCGGGCGTGCTGGCACCGTCGAGAAAGCTGTAGGCGGAGTGGGCGTGCAGTTCGGCGTAGGGCAGCGAGGCGCCGGGCCGGGCCAGCTCGGGCGCTTCGTACTGTCCCCGTTTGCGCGACCAGGCCGGGCTGTCGCCACCGTCGCCGATCTGGGCGTCGATAGGCCAGCCGGCGCGGCGCGGCTTGCCGTCCAGCACGCGCTGCATCTCGCCCCAACTCGGCGGTCCGGTATGCCAACCCACCCGGCCAGTGTATCGAACAGACGTTCGACAGGTCAGGCGGTCTTGCCGTCGAACCCGTCGCCGTCGCCGTTGCCGTTGCCCTCTTCGAGGTTGGGGCGCAGCACGTAGCGGACCTGGTTACCGCCGGCCATCCGGGCCTGCTCGATCGCCTGGGTGGCGATCCCGATCAGCTTGTCGAGGACCTCGTCGGGTGGTTCGGCGGCCAAGGGCGGCAACGGGGTGCAGACCACGCCGATGCTGGCCGTCAGCCGCTGCGGGGTGGCCGCGATCGCACCGCGGATGCGCTCCACCAGAGGGGACGCGTCGGCGGTGGTGAAGGTGTCGGCGATGAGGAAGTCGTCGTCGGAGACGTGCGCGACGATCGCGTTGTGCCGCACGGTCTCGCGCAGCGCCTGCCCGACCGTGACCCGCGCCCGGTTGCCGCCGCCCGAGCCCGACAACCCGAGCAGCAGCGAGAAGCTGTCGATGTTGACCGCGACGACCACCAGGTATTTGTCGTCGCTGCGGCTGCGCGACGCCAGCAGCGTGGCCACCGAGCTGTAAAACGCGTCGCGGTGCAGCAGACCGGTCAGCTGCTCGATGTCCCCGTGATGGGCGTCGGGCTGCAGCAACTTGATCACCGCGCGGCAGGAGAACGCGACGAACACATTGAGCAGCACCACCACCAGCACCGCGCAGACCGCGACCGCCAGGTCGATCGACGCCTCCCGCACGAACAGCACCGCGAGCACCGCCGCGGCGACCGACCAGGTCACCACGAGCAACCGAGGGGCGTGGAAACACACCACGAAGACCGTGAGCACCACATAGGTCGCGGCGCCGAGGAATCCCACGAGCGGACTGGCCACGATCACCGCGGCCGTGCCGATCGCCACCGACCCGAGAACCACGCAGGTCAGGGACAGCGCTCTGGAGGGCCATCGGTCACGCAGCCACACCGCCGCCATCGCCAACGAGGCCACCGCGATCGCGATCGCGATGATCCGCAGGTGCAGACCTTGCGGTCCCAACCGGCTGGCGGTCATGCCCAGGGGAAGCAGCCCCAACACCGCGATGCACAGCGCGACGACCCGGCACGTGACGGTCTGCAGCCCGCGCGCGGCGAGCACCGCAGTAAACCAGTAGTACTGATCGGAGCGCCACAGCGCAGGACCTATTCCGGCGGCGGACGAACTCCGCAAACCGTCAAACATCCGCTCACCCCCGTCGCAAGCGTCCAAGGTCCAGCACACCAGCCCCGCCCTGCGCGAAGGCTACCAGCCCAGCAAATCAATTTCCCAGCGTTTGCCACTACCGTCGAAGCGGGCTCAGGCGGTGAACTCCACCTCTCCGTCCTCGAGTACCGGCCGCGGATCGGATCCGTCCGGACTGGCCGCTTCGGTGCGGTACACCGCCCGGCCCTCGCCGACGCGCCAGATCGACGTCGTCAGCGCGTCCCCAGGGAAGACCGGTGAGGTGAACCGCGCCGCGATCGCGGTGATCTTCGACGCGTCACCACCGCCGAGTTCGGCGACGAGCGCGCGGCCGGCCACACCGTAGGTGCACAGCCCGTGCAGGATCGGTTTCGGGAATCCGGCCAGGGCGGCGAACCACGGATCGCTGTGCAGCGGGTTGCGGTCACCGGAGAGCCGGTAGATCAGCGCCTGGTCCTGCCGGGTGGGCAGCGCGACCCGGGCGTCGGGTTCGCGCTCGGGGATCTCGGGCGCCGGCGGGCGCCGGCCGGGCCGGCCACCGAAGCCGCCCTCGCCGCGGATCACCAGCGTGGTCAACGTCTCAGCGACGGCCTGACCCGTGTCCGGGTCGCTGCCGGTCGCCTTGAGCATCACGACGGCGTTCTTGCCCTCACCCTTGTCCTGGATGTCGGCCACCTCGCAGACCACGCTGAGCCTGCCGGCCGCGGGCAGCGGCGTGAACACCCGGACGCTCTGCGATCCGTGCAGCAACCGGCTGAAGTCGAACGAGCCGATCATGGCGGCGGCCGCGAACGGCGAGCACGCGATCACCGCATAGGTCGGAAGCACCTGCTGCTCGATGTCGTGGCTGTTCTCGGTGGTGAACGCGAGATCGTCGACACCCGCTCCGACACCGAGGGCGTACAGCAGCGTGTCCCGATCGGTCCAGGTGAACGGTTGCGGTGGCGTCGTCGCGCCGATGGCGTCGGGATCGAGCGGCATGGCCAGAGAGTAGCCGGTGTTGACGTCGCGACGGCCGGAGGTGAGCATGTCTGGATGCGCTATGTCGTTACCGGCGGTACCGGGTTCATCGGCAGCCGGCTGGTGAGCCGACTGCTCGAAGAATGCGACACCGACGAGGTGCACGTGCTGGTGCGCCGAGACTCGCTGGGCCGGTTCGAACGTCTGGCGCGGCGGTGGGACGACCGGGTCCGACCCCTGGTCGACGCCCCGGCGGCCGAGCTCGGTCCCGTCGACCACGTCGTGCAGTGCGCGCCGGTCCCCGACGGCACCGGCGCGGTGGTCGCGCTGGCCCGGCGGCTGGATGCGACGCTGCATCACGTGTCGTCGATCGCGGTGGCCGGCGATTTCCGCGGCACGTTCACCGAGGACGACTTCGACGTCGGCCAGGACCTGCCGGCGCCCGGTCACCGGGCCGCGTTCGAAGCCGAGCTGCTGGTGCGCTCGGCCGAAGGACTGCGGTTCCGCGTATACCGGCCCGGGGTGGTGGTCGGCGATTCCCGCACCGGCGAGACCGACAGGGCCGACGGACCGTACCGCGTCTTCGGGATTCTGTCGGCGCTCGCCGCACTTCCGAAGTTCACGCCGGTGGTGCTGCCCGACGCCGGTCGCACCAACATCGTCCCGGTCGATTTCGTCGTCGACGCTATCGTCGCGCTGATGCGTCTCGACGGGCGTGACGGCCAGACCTTTCACCTGACGGCGCCGGCGACGACGAGTCTGCGGGGGATTTATCGCGGCGTCGCTCCGGCGGCGGGCCTTCCGCCGCTGGTCGGGTCGCTGCCCCGGGCGGCCACCGCACCGTTGCGGCATATGAGCGGACCGGCGAAGGTCCTGCGCGACATGGCCGCCACCCAACTCGGCATTCCCGCCGCGGTGCTGGATCCCGTCGAGCCGGTGGCGACGTTCACCTCCGAACACACCGCCGAGGCACTGCGCGGGAGCGGGATCACCGTGCCGGCGTTCGCGACGTACGCCCCGCAGCTGTGGCGGTACTGGGCGCAGCACCTCAACCCCGACCGGGCCCGCCGGGACGATCCGGCCGGGCCGTTGGTCGGCAGGCATGTGATCATCACCGGCGCCTCGAGCGGGATCGGCCGTGCTTCGGCGATCGCGGTGGCCGCCCGTGGCGCGACGGTGTTCGCGTTGGCGCGCGACGCCGAGGCGCTCGACGAGCTGGTCGCCGAGATCCGCGCCACCGGCGGCGACGCGCACGCGTTCACCTGTGACGTCACCGACTCCGCGGCCGTCGAGCACACCATCAAGGACATCCTCGGCAGGTTCGGACATGTCGACTACCTGGTCAACAACGCGGGCCGCTCGATCCGACGTTCGGTCGTGGCGTCCACCGACCGTCTGCACGACTATGAACGGGTGATGGCGGTCAACTACTTCGGAGCGGTGCGCATGGTGCTGGCGCTGCTGCCGCACTGGCAGCAACGGCGGTTCGGTCATGTCGTCAACGTCTCCAGCGCCGGCGCGCAGGCCCACAACCCCCGGTACAGCGCGTACATTCCGTCCAAGGCGGCGCTCGATGCGTTCGCCGACGTGGTGGGGACCGAGACACTCTCGGACCACATCACGTTCACCAACATCCACATGCCGCTGGTAAAGACACCGATGATCGCGCCGTCGGGCCGGCTCAACCCGGCGCCGGCCATCTCCGCCGAGCACGCCGCCGCGATGGTGGTGCGGGCGCTGGTGGACAAGCCCACGCGGATCGACACCCCGATCGGCACCCTGGCCGACATCGGGATGTACTTCACCCCGAAGCTGTCCCGGCGCGTGCTACACCAGCTGTATCTCGGCTTCCCGGACTCCGCTGCGGCACGCGGCATCTCGCAGGACCCCGCACACCCGAGACGGTCACCGGTCCGCAGACCCAAGCGGCCGAGCCGGCCGGTGCCGGCGTTGCGAGTACCCCGCCCGGTCAAGCGGGCCGCCCGACTGATGCCCGGCCTGCACTGGTGAACGGGACACGCCGCCCGGTCTTCGTCGACGTCGACACCGGGGTCGACGACGCGATGGCACTGGTGTATCTGTTCGCCAGCCCCGAGGCCGAAGTCGTCGGGATCGCCTCCACCGCGGGGAACGTCGGGGTGGACGCCGTGTGCCGCAACAATCTGGCGTTGCTCGAGCTGTGCGGGGTCACCGGCGTGCCGGTGTCGCGGGGATCGGAGGTGCCGTTGGTGGCGCCGCTGCGCACCGCCGAGGACACACACGGACCCCAGGGCCTCGGGTATGCGCAGATGCCTTCTCCGACAAGAGGACTCACCGACCATGACGCTGCCGAAGCCTGGGTGCGCGCCGCCCGCGCCCACCCGGGCGAGCTGATCGGCATCGCGACCGGACCGCTGACCAACCTGGCGCTGGCGCTGCGCGCCGAACCCGCGCTGCCGCGACTGCTGGGCCGGCTGGTGATCATGGGCGGCGCGTTCGACTACCGGGGCAACACCACCCCGGTGGCCGAGTGGAACGTCAGCGTCGACCCGGAGTCGGCGGCCGAGGTGTTCGCGGCGTGGAACGGCGCAGGGGCCGAGCACCTTCCGATCGTGTTGGGACTCAACCTGACCGAGCACGCCGCGATGACCCCGCAGTTGTTGAGCCGCTTGGCCGAGGCCGCCGGGTCGACGTCAACCCCGATGTCGGTGAGTGATCCCCGTGGCACCGCGTCGACGGCCTCCAATCCGCTGATCCGGGTGCTCGAAGACGCGATGCGGTTCTACTTCGAGTTCCATCACGACCAGGGCGAGGGGTACCTCGCGCACCTGCACGACCCGCTGGCCGCCGCCGTCGCGCTGGACACCGCGCTGGTGTCCTACCGGCCCGCACCGGTGGACGTCGAGCTGACGGGCACGCTCACGCGCGGCATGACGATCGCGGACTGGAGCCACCACTGGGGCCGGGAACCCAACGCACTCATCGGCGTCGACGTCGATCCGGCGGCCTTCTTCGACCGGTTCATCGCGCGGGTGGGTGGGTTCGCGGCGCGGTTGGACGGTGTCAGTCGTCGGTGACCCGGTGTGGGTCGTCGGTGACCTTTGGTGTCAGTCGTCGGTGACGACGAGCCTGACGTCGATGTTGCCGCGGGTGGCGTTGGAATACGGGCAGACCTGGGCCTTGCTACTCGTACACTCCTTCCAGGTACCACCGGCGTTGCCGGTAACACAGCAGCAGCGCCTGCGCCGGGTCGGCGTCGAGCAGCACCTGCACCCTCGCGGTCCTGCCGGCCTTGGCCGAGGCCGGATCCCACCACCGCTCGTCGACCGGCCAGGGGCCCGCCCACCACGACAACCGGCCGGAGCGCCCCGGCGCGTTCAGTCGCACCGGAGCCGTGGAGAACAACCCGCGACCGGTGACCCCCACCGCGTTGTCCTGGGCGTCGAACAGTTCGACAGGGTCGTCGAGCAGCACCGTCGGCGACGGCTCGGGTAACCGGCCGGGCCACGGCTGGTTCGGATCCGACTGCGGCACAAGCTCATCGCCGAGCGGGGTGAAGGTGATGCGCTCGGCCGGCCCGCGGCCACCGCTGAGCACCGGCACCTTGACCGCCTCGGGACCGAGCAACCCCTGTACCCGCACCAGCGCCCGTCGGGCCCGCAGCCTGTCCTCCTCTCCGACACCTCCCCACAGCGGCAGTTGCAGCGCCTCGGCCGACACCACCTCCACCGGCCGCAGCCGCAGCACCGTGATCGGCGCCGTGGGCCGGTCCTGCGGGTTGCGGCGATTCAGCCATCCGTCGAGTTGCCAGCGCACCCGGTCAGCGGTGGCGTCCTCGGTCAGCGGCTCCGCGCAGCGCCAGACGCGTTCGAGCTCCTGCCCCGCGGCGGTCACGGCGTGGATAGCCAACCGGGTGCATCCCACGCCCGCGGCCTCCAGGCTGCGGTGCAGTTCGCCGGCCAGCGACCGCCCGGCGAACGCGGCCGCGTCGACCCGGTCGATCGGCGGCTCGCAGTTCATCACCGCGTCGAGTTCGGCCTCGGGCTCCCGCCCCGACGGTCCGCGGGCGGGCTCCCCGCGCGCGATGCGGTGCGCCGCGACCGCGTCGGCGCCGAACCGGGAGGCCACATCGCTGCGCGACAGTCCGGCGAACTGACCGATGGTCCGTATTCCCATGCGCCACAACAGGTCTGTCAGATCCTCGCGCGGGGCAGGCGCGAGGCTCGGCTCGGTGGCCAGCTGCCGGATGGACAGCCCGGACAGGAACGCCGCGTCCTCCCCCGCGCCGATGATCCGCCCCGCCCGGGCGGCGAAGACCGCGGTGGGCAGCTGGTCGGCGACCCCGACCTGACATTCGGCGCCCGCTGCGGCCACCGCGTCGACCAACCGCTCGGCGGCGGTCTGCTCGGATCCGAAGTACCGGGCCGCACCGCGCACCGACAACGCCAGCAGGCCCGGCCGCAACACCTCCGCCCGGGGCACGAGGTCGTCCACGGCGGCCGTGACGTTCTCGAAGTGCCTGGCATCCCGGGCCGGATCGGCGGTGACGACGTGCAACTCCGGGCACCGGGCCTGCGACTCCCGGCGCCGCAACCCCCGGCGCACCCCCACCGCGCGTGCCGCCGCCGAGCAGGCGATGACCCGGTTGGCCAGGGTGACCGCGATCGGCACGGTCGGGGACAGACCGGCGGCCGCTGCGGCGGCGACGGCGGGCCAGTCCATGCACCAGAGCGCCAACACCCTGGACGCACTCACCGCTTCACCCACCCACGGCGCGCGCCGGACGGCCGACGAACCGGCCCCGGGCACGCATCGACAGCCGCACCCGGCTGATCCGTCCGCACCCCGGGGTGGGCACCCCGTCCTCCTGCCCTCCCGCGATCTCGTACCCGCTGACCCTGGCCTCCAGCCGCGCGGAGGCCCCCTGCCAGTCACCATCGGTGACCAGCAGCGTGCACCCCCGCTGACGGGCCCGGGCCACCACCGCCCTGGCCCTGCTCGGGGGCACTCGCCGGCCGCCCAGCCCGAGCACCACCAGATCCATCCCGTCCATCAGCACCGCGGCCACCTCGACCGGATCGGCCCCCGGCTCCGGGATGACCGCGATCCTGCTCAGGTCGGCCCCCATCTCCACCGCCGCCAGCAGTCCGACGTCGGGCTGACCGATGATCGCCACATGGCCGCCCTCGGCGGTCACCGCCGCAACCATCCGAAGTTGCAACGATCTGGCCCCCGACAGGACCGCCACCGTGCCGCGTGGCAACGATTCGGGAAGCACTTCAGCCAGCGATTCGGACCTCGGCAGCAAAGAATCCGGAGCGGGTGACAGCGCCGGGTCGGGCGTCGCCATCCGGCGCGAGCCGCCCACCTTGCCCGACACCGACGCCATCTGCTTGCGGAGCTGTTCCACCTGCTCAGCACGGGTGACGGCGCACCGGGTCCGGCTCTTTGGCGTCGTCACAACAGCACCTTTCACCCCATCCGAACCATCCACTGTTCGAAACTTTGTTCGATGTGGCCAGTAAACACCCGCCCACCGACAAGCGTCAACATGACCGGAAGCGCCATCGCTGCCATTTAAAAATGTGACATTGACAAATGTCACCATTGGGAGTTGTATCCGTGTCGTGCTCTCGACGGCTCTCTTCGGAGCGAAGCGAACACACCGCGCCGATGCGGTGATCACCGGCGCGGGAAGCGGGATCGGCGCCGCGTTCGCCGCCGAACTCGCGCGCCGCGGCGGCCGGGTGGTGTGCAGCGACGTCGACGTCGAGGCAGCCCGGCAGACCGCCGTAGCCATTCACCGCAGACGGCGGCCAGGCCAAGCCGGCACCATGCGACGTCACCGATATCGGCCAGGTGTACAGCCTTGCCGAGGAGGCGCAATCGTGGTTCGGCGGACCCCCGACCCTGGTGATCAACAACGCGGGCGTCGGCGCAGGCGGGGCCTTCATCGGTGACACCGACCTCGACGACTGGACCTGGGTGCTGAACGTCAACCTGTGGGGCCCCATCCACGGCTGCCACGTGTTCGCCCCGATCCTGCGTGATGCCGGCCGTCCCGCCGGCATCATCAACGTCGCCTCCGCGGCGGCGTTCGGCGCCGCCCCCGGCATGGCGGCCTACAACGTCAGCAAGGCCGGCACACTGTCGCTGTCGGAGACCCTGGCCGCCGAACTCGCCGGAACCGGGGTGAACGTCACGGTGCTGTGCCCGACGTTCGTCAAGACCAGCATCGTGGCGTCGGGCCGGATCTCCACCGAGACCAGCCGATTCGCCGAGCAGTTGATGCGGTGGACCGGATTCTCGGCCGCCCGCGTCGCCCGCAGCGCGCTGGACACCCTCGACCGGGGCGGCCTGTATTGCATGCCCCAGCCGGAGGCCCGAATCGGCTGGGGCGTCAAACGTCTCACCCCTACCGTATTCACCCGAGCCGCCGGTATAGCCGCCCGTCTCACCACCTGAAGAGGACTCTCATGGCCATGGATATGGATTCGATGCTGGCGAAGATCAAGGACAGGCAGTGGGCCCTGGCCGACATCGACTGGGACGCTCCGGGGGCCGAGAAGATCACCGACGAACAGCGCCCGAAGCTCAAGGCGTTCATGGCCGACCTGTGCTGGATCGAGAACATCGGGGCACGGGGTTTCGCCGCGCTGGCCAAGAAGGCACCGACCCCGACGATCGCCGAGATCTACCGCTATTTCCACGCCGAGGAGCAGCGGCACGCCAATGTCGAACTCGCGCTGATGAAACGGTGGGGCATGCTTGACGACGGGGAAATGCCCGAACCGAACGTCAACATCCGGCTGGCGATGGACTGGCTGGACACCTACGCCGACGGCATGTCGTTGTCGATCCTGGGCACCGTGATCCCGATGCTGGAGGTGGCACTGGACGGCGCACTGCTGAAGTTCCTGCTCGAGGAGGTCGACGATCCTGTCTGCCACCAGGTGTTCGAGAAGATCAACAACGACGAATCCCGGCACATCGCCGTCGATTTCGAGGTTCTGAACATGATCGGCCACGCCGACGCCCGTCGCCTGGCCATCGAATTCGTGGGTAATGTCGCCACCCCCGGCCTGATCATCGGCGCGGTCATGTACATCCCGCTGCTCAACCGCATCCGCAATGAGATCGTCGGTATGGGGTTGGAGCCAGAGCGGCTGTACAACGCGGTCAAGCGATTCCAGACCCTGGGTGAACGTGGGGAATTCACGTCCAGGGTGCCCACCTACCGGGTGCTTCGCCGGCACGCCGCGATGGTCGTCAAACCGCGCCACCCGTATCACCTGCTGGCCAACACGATGGTCCGACTGTCCGACCTGTATCCCCGGGCTCTGCTCAAGCCGATCCCGAGCTGGTTCACAGAACTCACCCACGAGCCGGCCGCCTGACATGATTCACGACACCCTGATCGTCGGCGCTGGATTCACCGGGCTGGGCACCGCCATCAAGCTTCGGCAGGCCGGCGTCGAGGACATCGTCATCGTCGAGCGCGGACACCGGGTCGGCGGAACCTGGCGCGACAACACCTATCCCGGTGTGGCGTGCGACATCCCGTCGCTGCTGTACTCGTTCTCCTTCGTCAAGAACCCGTCATGGTCACGGGCGTACCCGTCGGGGGCGGAGATCCTCCGGCACATCGAGGACATGGCCGACCAGCACGGCCTGACCCCGCTGATCCGGTTCGGCACCGAGGTCACCGGCCTGAAGTTCGACGAGCAGACCGGCGTGTGGACCGTGAGCACCAAGCGGCGCAAGCGGTTCCAGGCCCGGACGGTGGTGCTGGCCTCAAGACCGTTGGCGGACCACAGCTTCCCCGAGATCCGCGGCATCGACACCTACCGCGGCCGCAAGATCCACAGCGCATCGTGGGACCACGACTACGACTTCGCCGGCAAGCGTGTCGCGGTGATCGGCACCGGCGCGAGCGCGGTGCAGATCGTTCCGGAGCTGGTCAAGACGGCCGCCTTCGTCAAGGTCTTTCAGCGCACCCCGGGCTGGGTGCTGCCGCGCCTGGATCTCCCGATGCCCACGGCGGTGCAGACGCTGTTCGCGAAAGTCCCTGCCGCCCAGGAGATCGCCCGCCAGGCCCTGTACTGGGGGCATGAGGCGAGCGCGGCGGCGCTGGTGTGGAACACCCCGATGAGCGGTCTGGTCGCCCGGTTGGGCAAAGCCCATCTGCGTCAACAGGTCAGGGACCCGTGGATGCGTCGCCAGCTCACCCCCGACTTCACCCCGGGCTGCAAGCGGATGCTGATCTCCAGCGACTACTACCCTGCGCTTCAGCGTGACAACTGCAAGCTGATCGACTGGCCGATCGCCACGTTGAGCCCCGCGGGAATCCGCACCAGCGACGGCGTCGAGCACCATCTCGACGCGATCGTCTTCGCCACCGGCTACGACGTCCATCTGTCCGGCCCCCCGTTTCCGGTGACGGGCCTGGGCGGCCGGTCGCTGCAGCAGGACTGGGCCGACCACGCCGAGGCCTACAAAAGCGCCAGCGCGCACGGCTATCCGAACCTGTACTTCATGACCGGGCCGAACTCCGGTCCGGGACACAACTCGCTGCTGGTCTACGTCGAAGGCCAGATCGCCTACGCGGTCGACGCGATCACCACGATCCTGAACCGGAACCTGCGCTATCTCGATGTGCGAGCCGACGTCCAGCGGCGCTACAACGAGCGCATCCAGCGGCGGCTGGCCAAGACCACCTGGATGTCAGGCTGCCAGAGCTGGTATCTGACCGCCGACGGATTCAACGCCTCGATGTACCCGGGGTTCGCGACGCAGTATCGTCGACAGATGCAGTTCCGCGCCGAGGATTACACCGCGGTGGCCTGAGATGTCCGGCCCCATCCAGACGATTCTGCGCCGGGTCCGACGCGGCTCGCGCGACGTGGTCGAGAACGCGGTGTCACAGCTGTTCGACGCCGCCGTACAGCCGCACGGCGCCGCCGATTCCGGCGAGTACCGTATCGACGACCTCGCGCGGCTCGCGGGCACCACGACGCGCAACATCCGGGTTTACCGCGACCGCGGTCTGCTGCACCCGCCGCTGCGGGTGGGCCGGATCGCGCTGTTCAACGACACGCATCTGACGCGGCTGCGGCTGATCACCTCGCTGCTGGACCGCGGTTACAACATCGCCCATGTCAAAGAGATGCTCTCGGCGTGGGAACAGGGCAAGGATCTCGGCGACATGCTGGGCCTGGAATCGGCGATCGCGGGCAGCTGGGCCACCGAGAAGCCGCAGCGCATGCCGCTGACCGCGGCGCGGCGTCTGATCGACGACGACGCCGGATTCGACCGGCTGGTGGCGCTGGGCATCATCCGGGTCGAGGACGACGCGCACGCCACCATCGTGCGCCCCACCTTGGTGGAGGCATTCACCGAAATCAGGCACTACGGCGTGGCTTTGGACAAATTGATCGACCTGCACGAGCAGGTGGCGCCCCTGCTCGACCAGATCAGCGCGATCCTCGTGCGGGCCGGCCTCGAAGAGGTGGTCGACAAGGTCAACCCCGGCGCGGCCCTGCCCGACGACGTCGAGGTCGCCCAGCTGATCACGACGCTGGTGCGCTTCCGCACCCAGGCGGTGACCGCCGTCGCTGCGACGCTCGCGTTCTCGATCGAGTCGCAGGTGGAATCGACGGTGGCGCAGTTGCTCGGCGATCTGGTCGAGAAGACCGCAGAGGCCGCCGGCGAATAGCCGCCAAGTATCCTTCCGGGCGTGCTTGACGAACTCTGGGCCACGGCCACCCGCCACCGTTTCCTCGCCGATGTGCGGGAGGGCACCATCACCGACGCGGACTTCGACCGGTGGCTGGTGCAGGACGCGGTGTTCGTCGCCGACCTGCTGACGTTCCAGGCCCGGCTGCTCGCACGCGCACCGCGGCCCGCCCAGACCACGCTCGCCGGAGGCTGCGCCGCGCTGGTGTCCGAACTCGACTGGTTCGACGGGCAGGCGGCGCAGCGCGGTATCGACACCGACCAGCCCGCCCTGCCGGCCACGCTGAAGTACCGGGAACTGCTGCAGCGCCTCGACACTGCGCCCTACGAGGCGGCCATCACGGCGCTGTGGGTCATCGAGAAGGTCTACCTGCTGGCGTGGGCCACCGCCGCGTCGGACTCCTCCCCGTACCGCGAGTTCGTCGAGCACTGGACCGCTCCGGGTTTCGCCGACTACGTGCGTGCGCTCGAAGAACTCGCGACCCCGGCCGGCCACGACGACGTCATCGCGGAGGTGCTGTCCCACGAGGTCGCGTTCTGGGACATGGCGCTCGGCGCGTGACTACTCCCATTCGATGGTGCCCGGCGGCTTGCTGGTGACATCGAGCACCACCCGGTTGACCTCACGCACCTCGTTGGTGATCCGCGTCGAAATCCGTTCCAGCACTTCGTAAGGCACCCGCGTCCAGTCGGCCGTCATCGCGTCCTCACTGGACACCGGACGCAACACGATGGGATGGCCGTAGGTGCGGCCGTCACCCTGCACCCCCACCGAGCGGACGTCGGCCAGCAGCACCACCGGGCATTGCCAGATCTGGTTATCCAGTCCCGCCGAGGTCAACTCCTCACGGGCGATGGCATCGGCCCGGCGCAACGTGTCCAGCCGCTCGGCGGTGACCTCGCCGACGATCCGGATGCCCAGGCCCGGTCCCGGGAACGGTTGGCGCGCAACGATCTCCTCGGGCAGCCCGAGCTCCCGGCCTACCGCGCGCACCTCGTCCTTGAACAGCAGCCGCAGCGGCTCGACGAGCGTGAACTTCAGATCGTCGGGCAGTCCGCCGACGTTGTGGTGGCTCTTGATGTTGGCGGTGCCGGAACCGCCGCCGGACTCCACCACGTCGGGATAGAGCGTGCCCTGCACCAGGAACTCGACCTCACCGCCGGACACGTCGACGGCGTCGCGGACGGCACCCTCGAACGCGCGGATGAACTCGCGGCCGATGATCTTGCGCTTGCCCTCCGGGTTGGTCACCCCCGACAGCGCCTCCAGGAACCGGTCGGCCACGTCGACGGTGACGAGGTTGGCGCCGGTGGCGGCGACGAAGTCGCGCTGCACCTGGGCCCGTTCGCCGGAGCGCAACAGCCCGTGGTCGACGAACACACAAGTGAGCCGGTCACCGATGGCGCGCTGCACCAGCGCCGCCGCCACCGCGGAGTCGACACCACCTGACAGGCCGCAGATCGCCCGCCCGTCGCCGATCTGGGTGCGCACCTGCTCGATGAGGGCCTCGGCGATGTTGGCCGGTGTCCAGGTGGCGTCGATGCCCGCGAACTCGTGCAGGAACCGGCTGAGCACCTGCTGGCCGTGCGGGCTGTGCATCACCTCGGGGTGGTACTGCACGCCGGCCAGCCGGCGGTCCTTGTTCTCGAAGGCCGCTACGGGAGCCCCGGCACTGGTCGCGACGACCTCGAAACCGTCCGGTGCGGCCGTCACCGCGTCGCCGTGGCTCATCCACACCGGCTGAGTGTGGGGCAGGTCGGTATGCAGTTGTCCGCCAGCCACTTTGAGCTCGGTGCGGCCGTACTCGCTGGTGCCGGTGTGCGCGACGGTGCCACCCAGCGCCTGCGCCATCGCCTGGAACCCGTAGCAGATCCCGAACACCGGGACGTCGAGGTCGAACAACGCGGGGTCGAGCCGGGGTGCGCCGTCGGCGTAGACGCTGGCCGGACCCCCGGACAGCACGACCGCCCGCGGGTTGCGCGCCTTGATCTCGTCGACGGTGGTGGTGTGCGGGACGACCTCGGAGAACACCCGCGCCTCGCGTACGCGTCGGGCGATCAGCTGCGCGTACTGCGCGCCGAAGTCGACGACCAGGACCGGGCGGGGGGCTGCAGATTCCACCGGGTCAGTCTAGTGAGTGCCCGGTCAACGTGATCGCCGGAGCGCTCCCGCGGTTCGGCGCACCCCCCGCTGCCGAACCGCCTCGCCACCGGCGATCACGTTGACTCCCCCGAGCACTGGCCACGCTATCGGCGCCCGGCGGGACTGTCTGTCGGCCGAACGGCCGAAATCTAGTACAGGTCGTTGAGGCTGAGGATCCCGTCCTCGATCGCGCGCGCCAGCAGCGCCGACTTCGTCGGGGCCGGCCTGCCCACCCCCGCGTATTTGGCCCGCGCCCGCTGCAGATGAGTGCGCACGGTGGTCGGCGCGATGAACAGCCGCTTGGCCACCAGTTCCTTGCTCTCGGTCTGGAACCACGCGACCAGGATCTGTTTCTCACGCTCGGTGAGTTTGATCCGCCCCACCGTGCTGTCGTTGAGCATGGCCTTGCCCATCCGTGGACCCACGTAGGGCGTGGCGGTGTGCGCCGAGTGCACCGCCTCGATCAGGTGGCGCTTGCCTTCCGACTTCACCAGGTAGGTGACCGCGCCAAGATCCAGACACCGCAGGATCACCTCGTCGGCGGTGATGTGGGAGTACACGATCACCCGCTGGTCGCGATCGGCGAGCCTGGACAGCGTCTCGAAGTCCGGGCGGTGGCCTTCGATCTGCAGGTCGAGCAGCACCACGTCGACGTCGCCTCCGTCGGCCGGGTGCTTGTCGAAGTACTCGGCCGGACGCATGAAGCTGTCCACCAGTTCGATCGGCGGGTCGGCGTCCCCGCACCACGCCTGAATCCCTGCATGCACGACATCGTGATCGTCGATGATCGCGATTCGCACAGGTCGCCGCGCCTCGCCCTCGCGGGACATCCCCCGGCACCTCCCCCTGGTAGACATACTCGTCAAACTGTCAGTCCGTGCCGGTATTTAATCCCAGCCCTGCGTCGGCCGCGAGGGAAAACCCGGCTGAAGTTGCCGAATATGGGCTTTCTGTCGCCGGCAACGACGAATTAGTACGTTCGACCGACACGACGGCGGCGATATGTTCCCCGGGCTAACGTAGCGGCGACAACGCATCGGGTTCGCTGGGGGGCGGCATGGCGACGAGCGGCACCAGGGTGGGTTCTGCCGCGCAACGGCATTTGATGAGGCGGGCGGCCACCGTCGGTCTGCTAATGCGCAACACCGTGAACCTCGGCGTCGCGCTCATCACACTCGCCGATCCGGACGGCCTGGCCACCCCTGCCGGCAGGTGGCTGCTGGCGGTGCTCGCGGTGTGGTCAGCGGCGCGGCTGCTCACCCGGTCCCATCACCCGGCCTGGCTGGCGGTGGACTACGCCCTCGTGCTGGCCGTCTGTCTGGCCATCCCGGTACTGACGCCCGCTGCGGATTTCTACGCGTCGAACTCGGCTCCGCAGGCCATCGCCGGTACCGCGGTGGTGAGCATCTCGGTGTCGGTGCCGGCGCCGGCCAGCGTGCTGATGACCGCCGGAATCGCCGCGGCCTACGCCTGGGGCGCCGCCGCCGTCACCGGCTGGGAGAACCTGACCTCAGTGACCGCGCTGTTCTACTTCGTCGTCCAGTGCGCCACGGCCTCGATCATCCGCTACATGCTGCTGCGGGCGGCGGGCGTGATCGACCGTGCCCGCAGCGAGCGCGACGAAGCGGAGGTCGCCCGCCGGGTGACCGACGCTCTCCGCGACTACGAACGCGAACAACTCGCTCTGCTGCACGACACGGCCGCATCGACCCTGCTGATGGTCGGCCAGGGCGGTCCGCTGCCCACGCGGCGCCTCGCCGCCCAGGCCCGGCGCGATCTGCGCCTGCTCAGCGACGGCGCCTGGGTGGCTCCGCCGGCGCGGGTGGAACTGGTTGCGGCGCTGCGGGAGTGCGCCCAGCACCTCACCACACCGGTGGTGTTCGACGGCAGGGAACGCCTCCGGCTGCCCGGGGCGACGGCCGCTCCGGTGATCGCGGCGGCCCGCGAGGCGATGACCAACGTCGACCGGCACTCCCGCGCCACGCTGCTGCGGATCACCGTGTCCGACAGCATGATCCGCCTCGAAGACGACGGAATCGGCTTCGACGTCGGCGTGCCGCGCCGCGGTCACGGCGTGGACGACTCGATCATCGATCGGATGGCGCGGGCGCGCGGCCAGGCACGCGTGATATCCAGCCCGGGCGCCGGAACGGTGACCGAACTGTGGTGGGCCCCGACCGACACCGCGGTGAAGTCGCCGACCGTGGACCCGGACCGTCTGCTGGAGCGCACCAGAACCCGCTACGGTCTCGCGCTCGCCGCGTACGCCCTGGTGAACCTCGCCGTGACCGTTCCCGCCGCCGATGCCGTACTCGGTGTCGTCGCAGCACTCGGCACGCTGGCCGCGGTACCCGGAATACTCTGCCAGCGATGGACTTTGGCCTGGCCGGCCGGGCTGCTACTGCTGGCGGTCACGGTCGCCCAGCCTGCGCTACTGCCGCAGGACGCGCTGGTCGGGTACGCGCACTGGGCGCAGAGCGGTATCGGCTGGTGTGTGCTGCCGCTGCTTCTCGCACTGCCGACCAGGATTGGGGCCGCGCTGCTGGTCGGCTTCTGGGTGCTCAACAGCGCTGTCGTGGCCCTGCGGGATCCGTCCGCGGTTGTGCTCGTCAACATCGGTCTGGGCACCGCGAGCATTCTCGGCGTGCAGCTGTTCGCCTTCGTCTTCAACGGTCTGATGCGCGACGCGGCCAAAGTGGTGGAGGCCGAGACCCGGGCCCACCGTCGGCTGGTCACCCGGGACCGGGTCAGCGCCGCGCTGCGCACCGAATACCAGCGCCGCTACGCCACCATCGTCGACAACGTCGTCCCCCTGCTGGACGCGCTGACGCGTGGCGAACCCGTCGACGCGGCCATGCAAGCCCAGGCCCGCGCTGAATGCCGCAGGCTTCGAGCGCTTTTCGATCAGGCCGGCATCTTCGACCATCCGCTGATGCAGAAGATCCGGACGCTCGTCGACGACGCCGAAGCACGCAATCTCGACGTGGCGTTCGACCTGTCCGGCACACTGCCCGACCTCGGCGACCAGCAGATCGCCGCACTGGTGGACCGGCTCTCCGAGGTGCTGGCTCACTGGTGCACCATCCTTGTGTCGGTGATCTTGGATGGATTGCCGATGCACCCGAGGTGCCGCTGATCTATCGCCCTGCTCGCTCGACACATTCGATGTCCAGCATGAGTTCTGCGGAGGCCAG
>NZ_JBTBFV010000068.1:0-26623 GCF_054786995.1 Mycobacterium sp. ZZG | reverse complement strand
GCCCGGCAACCGACTCCGCATCCAACAGCTCACGCTGATCCTCAGAATGCCCCTGCATCCATTAATCATCTCGAGAACCCAGCCACAAACCCCGCCACCACGCCGGATTAATTCAGCAGACTCCTAGGTGTCAGCGGGGTCCGGGCCCCAGCGGACCCGGGCCCACCGGTCCCGGCCCGACCGGACCGGGACCCACCGGACCGACCACGCCGCCAACCCCGATCGGACCCGCGGGGCCGATCACCGGGTTCGGCGGGTTGACGTACACGTTGACCGCGATGCAAGTCGCGGTGGCGGCGTCCCAGTAGGTCCCGGCCGGGCACACCGGCTCCTGCGCCTGTGCGACCACGGCCGTCGCGGTCTGAATCAGCAGCCCCGCGCCCGCCGCCGCCACGAACGCGACCACCGCCGCGCCCGACTTGATTCGCTCCGACATGGACACTCCTTGGATCAGGACGCGGTCGCACGATGCGTTTACGTCTGCGTTGATAATCAGCCTGACACGAGCAGACGTTACGGCGGTGCCTTTCCGGTGAACGGCCTGCGGGCCCACCGCTCAGCCCCGCGGTGAGACCGTGACCCGACGTACCCTGCGGGCATGACCTCGCTTCAGGACGCGTTCGCACTCGCCCGGGACGACAGCGGCCTGGCGGTGGTGGCGACGGTGCGCGCGGACCAGACGATCCAGGCCTCCCTGATCAACGCCGGACCGCTGCCGCATCCCGCGACCGGCGAGCCGGTCCTCGGATTCGTCACCTACGGGCGCGTGAAACTGATGAACCTGCGGTCGCGGCCGCAGATCGCGGTCACGTTCCGCCGCGGTTGGCACTGGGCCACCGTCGAGGGCACGGCCGAACTGGCCGGCCCGGACGATCCGCAGCCGTGGCTCGGTAGCGGCGACACCCTTCCGCGGCTGCTGCGGGACATCTTCACTGCTGCGGGCGGAACCCACGACGACTGGGACACCTACGACCGCACGATGCGCGAGCAGCGCCGCACGGCCGTGCTTGTCACCCCGACCAGGATCTACGGCAACGGGTGAGAAGGACGACACGTGCGGCGCCCGCACGGACATTGCGCGTCACACGCTGCCGCCGAGCGGGCAGAAACGCCGCAGCGCGTAGTGCGCCACCTCTTTCGAAGCCCGCACCACGCGCTGCGAACAGGTAGTACTCGCGGAACGCTCAGCCCTTCTGGGCCGACAGCTTGCGGTACTCCAGCACCGTGTCGATGATCCCGTAATCCTTGGCCGCCTCCGCGGTCAGGATCTTGTCGCGGTCGGTGTCCTTGCGGATCACGTCGGCGGGCTTGCCGGTGTGACGCGAAAGGGTCTCCTCCATCAAAGTCCGCATCCGCTCGATCTCGGCGGCCTGGATCTCCAGGTCGGAGAACTGGCCCTGGATCACCCCACCGAGAGCGGGCTGGTGGATCAGCACCCGCGCGTTGGGCAGCGCCATCCGCTTGCCCGGGGTGCCGGCGGCCAGCAGCACCGCCGCCGCGGACGCGGCCTGGCCCAGGCACACCGTCTGGATGTCGGCACGCACGTACTGCATGGTGTCGTAGATCGCCATCAGGCTGGTGAAGGAACCGCCGGGCGAGTTGATGTACATGGTGATGTCGCGGTCGGGATCCAGCGACTCCAGGACCAGCAGCTGGGCCATGATGTCGTTGGCCGAGGCGTCGTCGACCTGCACGCCGAGGAAGATGATGCGTTCCTCGAACAGCTTGTTGTACGGGTTGGACTCCTTGACGCCGAAGCTCGAGTGCTCGATGAACGACGGCAGGATGTAGCGGGCCTGCGGTTGCACGCGTGGGTCCAGGGCGGGGTGGATAGACGAAGGGGTGTTGTCGGTCATTTGTCGAGTCCTGCTCCCGGTCCGTCGCCGTTGATGGTCACGCTGGTGATGATGTGGTCGACGAATCCATACTCGAGGGCTTCCTGAGCGGTGAACCAGCGGTCGCGATCGGAGTCGGCCTCGATGCGTTCGATGGTCTGTCCGGTGAACTCGGCGTTCAGCCGGAACATCTCTTTCTTGATGCTGGCGAACTGCTCGGCCTGGATCGCGATGTCCGCCGCGCCGCCGGTGATCCCGCCGAGCGGCTGGTGCATCAGGATGCGGGCGTGCGGCAGTGCGTAGCGCTTGCCCTTGGTGCCCGCGGCGAGCAGGAACTCGCCCATCGAGGCGGCCATACCCATCGCGTAGGTGGCCACGTCGCACGGGGCCAGCACCATGGTGTCGTAGATCGCCATGCCGGCGCTGATGGAGCCACCGGGCGAGTTGATGTAGAGGTGGATGTCCTTGGTCGGATCCTCGGCCGACAGCAGGAGGATCTGCGCGCAGAGCCGATTGGCGATGTCATCGTCGACCTGTGAGCCCAGGAAGATGATGCGCTCGGCCAGCAACCGCTCATACACCGAGTCGACAAGGTTGAGGCCCGACGAGGCGCCACGCATGTCAGTCACGACTGGATACCTGCTTTCTTTGTCTACTTCCGACGCGGTGACCGGTCTTACGAACGACACTAACGAACCCGCGCCGACGGGGAGTCCCCAGACGGCACGCGTTCGCTCACAGCATCACTTGGAGTCGTCGGCCTGTTCATCGGATTCGGGGGCGGCGGCGGGCTCGCCGGACGCGTCCGCGTCGTCCTGCGTGTCATCCGCACCGGCAGCCTCGGCCTGCTCACCGGAAGGCCCGAAGAACTCCGCGGTGTCGATCTCGGTGCCGTCGGTGTCGGTGACGGTGGCGCCGTGCACGACCGCCGCGACGGTCAGCCCGCGGCGCACGTCGGCGAACATCGCGGGCAGCTGGTTGTTCTGCTGCAGCATCTGCAGCAGCTGCTGAGGCTCCAGACCGTACTGGCGCGACATCAGCACCAGGCGCTCGGTGAGGTCGTTCTGCCCCACCTGGATCTCCAGCTTGTCGGCGATGGCGTCCATCAGCAGCTGGGTCTTGATTGCCTTCTCGGCGTTGGCCCGGTTGTCGGCGTCGAACTCCTCGCGGCTGCTGCCCTGCTCCTTGAGGGTCTCGGCGAACTTGTCCTCGTCATGGTCGAGGCCGTGGATCGCGTTGTGCAGCGTGTCGTCGACCTGGGCCTGCACGACGGCCTCGGGCAGCGGGATCTCGGTCTGCTCGAGCAGCACCTCGATGGCCTTGTCGCGGATCGCCTCGGCCTGCTGGACCCGCTTGATCCGGCTGACCTTCTCCTTCAGGTCGGCGCGCAGCTCGTCGACGGTGTCGAATTCGCTTGCCAGTTGGGCGAAGTCGTCGTCGACCTCGGGCAGCTCCCGCACCTTCACCGACCGCAGGGTGACGGTGACCTCGGCTTCCTGGCCGGCGTGCTCCCCCGCGACCAGCGTGGTGGTGAAGGTCTTGGACTCGTCGACGTTCAGCCCGATGATGGCCTCGTCGAGACCCTCGATCAGCTGCCCGGAGCCGATCTCATGGGACAGCCCCTCGGTCTGGGCCTCGGGAACGTCCTTGCCGTCGACGGTCGCCGACAGGTCGATCGAGACGAAGTCGCCGTCCTCGGCGGGCCGGTCGACCCCGGTCAGGGTCCCGAAGCGCTTCTGCAGCGAGTCGATCTCGGCGTCGACGTCCTCATCGGCGACAGTGACCGGGTCGACGGTGATCTTCAGCGCCTCAAGGTCGGGCAGTTCGATCTCGGGCCGGACGTCGACCTCGGCGGTGAACACCAGCTCCTCGTTGTCCTCGAGCTTGGTCACCTCGATCTCGGGCTGGCCGATCGGCTGCAGCGACTCCGCGGTGATGGCCTCGCTGTAGCGGGCGGGCAGCGCGTCGTTGACGACCTGCTCCAGGACAGCGCCGCGGCCGACACGGGCTTCGAGCAGCTTGCGCGGCGCCTTGCCGGGACGGAACCCGGGAAGCCGGACCTGCTTGGCCAGCTGCTTGAACGCGCGGTCGATGTCCGGTTCGAGCTCTGTGAAGGGCACCTCCACGTTGATGCGAACCCGGGTGGGGCTCAACTTCTCGACGGTGCTCTTCACGTTGGTACTCCTCTTATTGCTTCTACTGTGGGTGGTCGTGCTGTCGGGGGGCACTGCTGGTCGGGGTGACAGGATTTGAACCTGCGGCCTTCCGCTCCCAAAGCGGATGCGCTACCAAGCTGCGCTACACCCCGGTCGCTGCTGCGCACGCCTGCGCGCGGCATCAGACCACCGGCGATCCTACGGCCTGGCCGCGCCGATGCCTCAATTGGATTTGAGTTAGGCGGGCCCGGTACCATTTGCCGGTACTGTCACGAAGTGCAGCACACGCGGGCGTAGCTCAATGGTAGAGCCCTAGTCTTCCAAACTAGCTACGCGGGTTCGATTCCCGTCGCCCGCTCCAACAGAGGACCAGCGGCGATCCCGTCGAACAATCGTTCGGCGGCTCGCGCTGTCCCGGATAGGGCCAAACGAGTCGTCTAGATTTCCGCAAGATCGTCTCCGGCCTCAACGCCCGCAAGAACCAGGTTCGGCCAGTTCACGGCTCGGCGAGGTCCTGCAAATAGGAGCGCGGCAGCTCGGAGCTGAGGTCGTGCCACTCCTTGGCCACCACGGCGTCACGGACCGTGTTGAGCACTGCGCGCGCGTGTGCGCGAGCGATGTCGTCAGGCACGCCCTCGCGTTCGGCGATCCGATGGACGAACTCCTCGAGCGGCATCTTGTGTGCGCGTCCGCCGCCGAGCTTCTTCCCGCGCTCCAGTACGGGGCGGAACTCCGGCGGCAGCTCCTTGGTGAGATCGTCCACCTCGCCGCCGGCTATCCGCTCGGCGAGCGTCTCGAGGACGGCCTCCGTTGCGCGCGCGGCGGTTTCACGGTCGAACCCGCCCCGGTCCGCAACCCACTGTAAGAACTCGTCGACCGGCATCGGGACTGCCGAACGGCGGGTGCCCGCCAGCAGCGGCGCGAAGTCTGCGGGCAGTTCGCGGATGAGGGTTTCCCAGGCGTCGGCGCTGACCGCTCGGCTGAGCGCCAGCAGCGCAGCATGGGCGTATCTGCGCGCTGTGTCGGCATCCGTCCCCGTTTGCTGGGCCACCCTGGCCACGAATTCGTCCGCGTCGAACAGCTCGCGGGGCGCTTTGGGCGACAGCCACGTCCGCACGCCTTCGGGCGCCTGCACCTGGACTTTGTGCAGTGCGCCGGGTGTCACCCGCTGCGCGAGCGTCACCAACGTTGAGCGCGCGACCGTCTGCGCGGTCTCTCGGTCGACTCCGGCCTCGCGTTCGATGATCGAGAAGAAGCGGTCGTTTTCCATAACACACGGTCACCCGCAAGGCACGTCCACCACACGGTGCCCACGGGTCGGAAACGGAGCGGCGCCCTCACCACGCCAGGTTCAATTGGCGGTCCTTCGAATTAGTGCTCGCGCACCGCAGCCGCCGGTGTTTCGCTCTTCACACCGCACCGATCCGCGTCGCGAAATGTTCCGATTTCGGCGCGTATTTCGCGCGCCGGCGGGTAGCACGTCGCGCAGCCATCGCCGCCTTCCGGAGGGAGATCGATGAAGCTCGTCGAGACCGATTTCCGCCTGGGCTCACTTTTCCCCGGCTGGGAGGTGGCGGACCTGCTCGCTTTGGGCGACGTGCTCAGAGTCGACGCGGCCGCCGGAGACGTCATCTTCCGCGAACGTGACACCGACGACCGGTTGTTCCTGCTCGGACACGGCCGGGTCCGGATCGGGCTCGACGGCCGCGACGGCCGGGAATGCACGTTCAGCGTGCTCGGACCGGGCGAGGTGTTCGGCGAGGAGTCGGTGTTCGATCCCGGTCCCCGGGGTTTGTGCGCCAGCGCGGTCACCGACATTCATGCGCTGTCGCTGGGACGCCGGACGGCGCTGTCCGTCATCCTTGCGGACCCGCAGATCGCCAACGGGTTCCTGCGTCTGCTGGCCCGGCGGATGCGCAGGACCCACGGCAGCATCACCGACGCGGTGTACGCCGACGTCACCGCGCGGGTCGCCAAACAGCTGCTCGGACTCGCGCAACGGTTCGGCGTCCAAGAGGACGGGGCGATGCGAGTGCCGATGGACCTGACCCAACAGCAATTCGCCCATCTGGTGGGTACCTCCCGCGAATCGGTGAACAAGGCGCTCTGCCACTTCGCCGAGCGCGGTTGGATCACCATCGGCGCCGACAGCATCCTCATCCGGGAGTCCGAACCACTGGCCGTCCGTATGTACGGGGCACGCCGTCCCGGCCGGGCCACCGCACCGAGCGTGCTTCGCTGACACGGGAATGTGATGAACATCGACGTCACGTTCATAGGGACCGCCACCACGCTGATCCGCTGCGGCTCGATCACGATCCTGACCGACCCGAATTTCCTGCACCAGGGCCAGCACGCCTACCTGGGCTACGGGTTGTGGTCCAAGCGGCTCAAACCCCCGGCGCTGCAGGTCGATCAGCTACCCGCACTGGACGCGGTCGTTCTCTCACACATGCACGGGGACCACTGGGACCGCGTCGCCGAACGCCACCTGGACCATGACCTACCCGTCTTCACCACCCACGACGCGGCAAAGCGCCTGCGGCACCGCGGTTTCGGCGACGCGGTGGGATTGTCGACGTGGGACAGCTCGGTGATCGCCAACGGTTCTGAGCGGCTTACGTTCACCTCACTACCCGGCCGGCACGCACCGACCCCGATCAATCGCCTGCTGCCGCCGGTGATGGGCACGATGCTGACCTTCGAGACTGACGGCACGACCCGGCATCTGTACCTGTCCGGAGACACCCTGCTGATCGACGAACTCGACGAGATCCCGGTGCGGTTCCAGTCCGTCGACGCGGGGGTGCTGCATCTCGGCGGCACCAAACTCCCAGCCGGGAACCGGTTACCGTTCGGGTTGACGGTGACGATGGACGGCCGCCAGGGCGCCGAGATGGTCAGGCGGCTGGACCTGCCGCGGGTGATACCGGTCCACTTCGACGACTATGGCGTATTCGCCTCGCCGCGAACAGATTTCACTGCGGCGATGGCCGAGCTGGGGATGGCCGGCCGGGTGATCGAAATCGAGCGCGGCCAGACCGTATCGATCTGACCGCAACCCGACGGGCCCTCGTGTCGTCGTGGGCGTTATCCGCACCGGAGGGCGTCGCCGATCCGGAAAGCGCGGGAAGCAGCAAAGTGAGGTCGCTGCTGCACGGACTCCATGACCGCTTCACCGAGGTCGCGCATTCCGGGTCGCAGTCCATCTGGCAGGTGATGCCGCCCGGCCGGTCGTGAGGTCCGGTGTGTATTCGGCGCACCGCCGAACCGGCCCGGCGTCGACGTCGCCGCACACTGCCCGCGCGCCGTCTGCGACCTGGAGTGTTCGTATTCTGTCGGTACGCTGTGAGCCATGAATGGCGTACTGCTCGTGCTCATCGTCTTGGTCGTCGCGGCGATCGCGCTGGCCGTCTACGCGACGTCGAAGTCGACCCAGAAGCGGAACGCCGCGACGCTGGCCGACGCGAAGGCCGACGCCCGTCGGGTGATCGAGCGCCTCGGCGGGCAGGTGTTCGCGCTGACGGGCACCGACGACGCCTCCAAGCAGGCGCTGGCCGATGCCTCAGAGCGGTACACGGCCGCGTCGTCGCAGATCGACCAGGCCTCCAGCGCACGTCAGGCCGAGTTGGCCAAGGAGAGCGCGATGGAGGGTCTGTACTACGTGCGTGCGGCGCGCACGGCGATGGGGATGGATCCCGGCCCTGAGCTGGAATCCCTGGCCGGGCAGCGCACCGCGGGCACCGTCACCGAAGATCGCCGCGTGCAGTTCGAGGGTCGCGAGATCGAGGCGTCACCGACGCCCTCGCAGCGCACCCCGAACTACTACCCCGGTGGCCGGGTCGCTGGGCGACCGGTGCCGGCCGGTTGGTACTCCGAGCCGTGGTGGAAGCCGGCGTTGGTGGCCGGCGCCTGGGGTCTGGGGTCGGCGCTGCTGTTCAGCAGCCTGTTCTCGGGCATGGCGGGTGTCGGATACGACGCGCAGGCCTTCGAGAGCGGCTACGGCGACGGGTTCCAGGACGGCCTCGATCAGGGCCAGCTCGACGGCGGCGACGCCGGAGGCGGCGACTGGGGCGGGGGTGGCTGGGACTCCGGTGGTGGCGGCGACTGGGGCGGTGGCGACTGGGGCGGGGGCGATTTCGGCGGGTTCGACTTCTAGAACCGGCTCTCCAGCCGCGCCGACACCCCGGCCTCCTGCAGGTCGAGCCGTTCGAGCATGGTCCGCACCGCCTCCTCGTCGATGTGGCCGGCGTCTCGCTCATCGATGAGAGCGGCGCGTTGGGCAGCCAGCACGTCGCGGTAGAGCTGGGCGAACACCTCGGCGCGCAACGTGTTGGCTGCCGGGTCCGGCATCTCGTCGGCGTCCTGCGAGTGCCGCGCCACGATGCCGCGGATCTCGGCGAGCACCCGGGGGTCGAGCCCGGCGGGCGGATTGGCACGGAACTCGGCGAGCACCGCGTCCGCGGCGCGGTGCACCACCTGCTCGGCCTTCTCGGTTTCAGCATGCGTGTAGGTTTGGTCGGCGTCGACCGACAGGTCGAGCCGTCGGATCAGCAGCGGCAGCGTCCAGCCTTGCAGCAACAGCGTGCCGACGCTCACCACGAACGCGACGGCCTGAATCGTGGCGCGCTCGGGGAACGGTTCACCGGCGGCGGTCGTCGCCGGGATGGCTGCGGCCGCGGCCAGCGTCACCACCCCGCGCATGCCCGTCCAGGACACCACGACGTTCTCCTGCCAGCTCAACGGCCGGTTGTCGATCCGCGACCGCCACTTGGCCGGCTGTTTGCGGCGGGAGCCCAACGCTCCCCGGGCGCCGTCGGGAATCGGTACGCTCAGCCGCCGTTCCACCTGGCGTGCCAGCACTCCCCTGCCGAACATCGCGAACACCGACAGCGGCCGGATCACCAGCACGATGAGCAACACCACCCCCGAGGCGACCGCGACCTGCGCCAGCGACTCGTGGGCGTCCCGCAGGTCTTCGAGCACGAACCGCAGATGCAGACCGATGTAGGCGAACACGAACGCCTCGAGCAGCACGTCCACCGAATTCCACACGTACCGCTCCTGCAGCCGGGTCTGGTAGCCGGCGTCCACGGTGCCGGACCCGACGATGAAACCGGCGACCACCACCGCGAGCACGCCGGAGGCGTGCATCTCCTCGGCCACGATGAACGCCGCGAACGGCACCATCAAACCCTGCACGGTCTCCAGCGCGGGGTTGGCCAGCCGCCGGCGGATCCACAACGTCACATATCCCAGTGCCGCGCCGACCGCCGGGCCGACCACAGCGCTGTAGCCGAAAAGCAGCAGCGGGTTCTCGATGAATGTGTGGCTGCCGGCGACGTGCGCGACCGCCACCGAGAACAACGCCAGCGCGGCCGCGTCGTTGATCAGGCTCTCCCCGGTCAGGATCGTCATCACCCGTTTGGGCAGACCGAGTTTGCGGCCGACCGCGACGGCAGTGACGGCGTCGGGCGGCGCGACCACCGCGCCGAGCACGAGCGCGGTCGCGAACGTCAGCGGGACCACCACCAGCCAGGAGGACACCGCCGCGACCGTGAACGCGGTCACGACGACCAGTCCGACGCCCAGACCGAGAATCGGCTTGATGTTGCGCAGGAAGCTCGGGAACGAGAAGTTCAGCGCCGCGGAGTACAGCAGCGGCGGCAGCACCACGGTCAGCAGGATGTGCGAGTCCAGTTCGGGCGCTTCGAATCCGGGTACGAACGACACCGCGATGCCGACCACGACGATGATGAGTGCGGGTTCGAGTCCGCGCCGGTGCGCCATCGCGGTCACCACGATCGCACCCACCACAACCAGGATCAGTTCCACGCGCAGATTCTCCCGGCTGACTCGCGGGATCGCCCGCCGAGGCGCGCCGCTACGCCTGACAGGTGGGGCACCAGAACAGGTTGCGGCCTTCGAGCTCGACGGTGCGCACCGGGGTCGCGCACACTCGGCACGGCTCACCGGCCCGTCGGTAGACGTAGGTGCGCGGGCGGCCCTCCCGGTAGGACGGTGCGCCGTGGTCGTGCTCAGGGCGCACCACGACGATTTTGCCGCGCCGCACCCCGACCTTCATCAGCGCGACGAGATCGGTCCACACGTCGGCGAACTCGTCGGCCGTGATGGTCGTGCCGGGCCGGAACGGGTCGATGCGGTGCCGGAACAACAGCTCGCTACGGTAGACGTTGCCGACCCCGGCGATCACCCCCTGATCCATCAATAACGCCCCGATCGGCCTGCGCGACTTACTGATTCGACGCCACGCCAGGGCGGGGTCGGCGTCCGGGCGCAGCGGGTCGGGACCGAGCCTGGCCACCACGTCGGCAACCTCGGGTTCCTCGATCACTTCACACACCGTCGGACCGCGCAGGTCGGTGCCGCACTCCGCACCGAGCATCCGCATGCGTACCTGCCCCACCGGTAACGGCTGGGTCCGGTCGTCGGGCACCGGCCACTCGGTGAAGGCGCCGTAGAGGCCGAGGTGGACGTGCACGACGCGTCCGCCCTCGTAGTGGTGGAACAGATGCTTGCCCCAGGCGCTCGCCTTCTTGAACACCCGGCCGTTGACCGCGGCGGCGCCGTCGGCGAAGCGGCCCTGAGGGCTGGACACGATCACCGGCGCGCGGCCGAACCGACGCTGGTGCTGCCGCGCCAAGCGGTGCAGCGTGTGTCCCTCGGGCATCGGCTACTCGCCGGGCACCGGCGGTGCGACGTGTGTCTTCTCGTACTCGGCAAGCATGTCGATGCGGCGCTGGTGCCGCGGGGCCTCCGACCAGGCCGTGGCCAGGAACGCGTCGACGATCGCGAGCGCTTCTTCGGTCGAGTGCATCCGGCCGCCGATGCCGATCAGTTGGGCGTTGTTGTGCTCGCGGGCCAGCGCCGCGGTCTCGGTGCTCCACGCCAGCGCACAGCGCGCGCCGGGAACCTTGTTCGCCGCAATCTGCTCACCGTTACCGGACCCGCCGAGCACGATGCCGAGGCTGCCCGGGTCGGCCACCGTCTTCTCGGCCGCAGCGATACAGAACGCCGGGTAGTCGTCGTCGGCGTCGTAGGTGAACGCGCCGCAGTCCACGGGCTCGTGCCCGGCCGCTTTGAGGTGCGCGACGATGGCCTGCTTGAGTTCGTATCCGGCGTGGTCGGCCCCGAGGTAGACGCGCATGGCGGACACCCTACCTCCCGGTTATGCCGCTCCAGCCCGACTGTCGGCTCAGCCGACTCCAGCCCGACGGTCGGCTCAGCCGACGGTGATGGCGTCGAGTCGTTCCCTGATGAAGTCCGCCGCCGTCACCGGTTCCAGTCCGGACACCCGGCCGACCGGCGGCGCCAGCGGAGCGACGAGCGCGTCGTGGTTGGCCTCGTAGAAGTAGATCAACGACACCAGGTCCTCTTCGGGGGCGTGCGGCTGCGGCGGCAGTACCCGGTGCCGGCCGGAGAGCCAGCGCCGCCCGCTCCAATACTCCAGCAGGTCACCGATGTTCACCGTCAGCGCGTTCGGATCGTAGGGAGCGTCCTCCCAGCCGGCCTCGTCGGAGTACACCTGCAGACCGCCGGCGCCGGGCTCACGGTCGAGAATCGTCACGGTGCCGAAGTCGGTGTGCGGCCCGATGCGGAACTGACCGGGTTCGGGCTCGCCGACCACGCTCGCCGGCGGGTAATGGTTGATGTTCATCGTCCAGGTCGGCGTGCTGGCCAGCTCGGCGAACGGATTCACCGTCATCTTCAGCGCGTGGGCGCACAGCGCCAGCAGCTCATCGGCCAGGCGCCGCATCTGCGCGGTGTACTCGGCGACCAACCCATGCAGTGCCGGCACCTCGGCGGGCCAGACGTTCGGCGCGAACCAGACGCGGTCGACCTCCGCGTCACCGGTCGCGGAGTCCGCGCCGACACTGAAGCTCTCCTTCAGATCCGGCGGCGTCTCGGTTCCCTCCGCGTAGCCGTTGGCCTCCGCGCCCGGCCCGATCCAGCCGCGGCCGCCGACCGGCACCGAGTACCGCGCCTTCGCCTCGGGCGGCAACGCGAAGAACTCGCGAGCCGCGACACGCACGTCCCGCGCCAGCGACGGGTCGACGCCGTGACCGCGTACCAGAATGAAGCCCGCCCGCTGCAGGCTCGCGTCGAGCTCGGCGGCGACGTCATCGGCAGCCGGCCCGCCGGCCCGCCAGCACGAGAGATCCAGTGTGGCAATGACACTCATCTGCTGTTCCGCTCCTCGCGTGCTCATTCGCCGATGTCCTCGGCCCACAGCTCCGGGTTGGCCGCGACGAAGTCCCGCATCATGGTCACGCAGCGTTGGTCGTCGACGATCGTGACGTCCACGCCGTTCTCGGCGAGCCAGTCGTGCCCGCCGGTGAAGGTCCGGCTCTCCCCGATCACGACGGCGCCGATGTTGAACTGGCGCACCAAACCGCAGCAGTACCAGCACGGCGACAGTGTGGTCACCATGATTGTCCGGCGGTACCCGCGCTGCCGGCCCGCGTTGCGGAACGCGTCGGTCTCGGCGTGGATGGACGGGTCGTCTGATTGCACCCGCCGGTTGTGACCGGCGCCCAGCAGGGTTCCGTCCACCGAGAACAGCGCGGCGCCGATCGGTATACCGCCTTCGGCCAAGCCTTTTCGCGCTTCGGCTACGGCGACGTCGAGCATTTGCTGGGCGGTGAGCACACCGTGTGGGCGCTGATCCTGGTTCGGCACGGCACCAAGTATGCGGCTCGGGGTGGTCGGTTCAGCCGCAAACACCGCTATACGGTCACCCCGCCGGCGCCGGTCCGCAACCGGACGCAACAGAGCCGAAACAAAGCGGCGGGGTCAGTCGAACTCAGGCCTCTCAGTTCGGGTGCGCTTGAGTTCCCAGAAGTGCGGATAGGCGGCGAAGATCACCGACGCATCCCACAGCTTGCCGGCTTCTTCACCGCGCGGGATGCGCGAGAGCACCGGACCGAAGAACGCGACGCCGTTGACGTGGATGGTCGGGGTGCCGACGTCCGGTCCCACGGCGTCCATGCCGGCGTGGTGGCTCTCGCGCAGCGCCTGGTCGTAGAACGTCGACGTGGCGGCCTCGGCGAGTTCGGCGGGCAGTCCGACTTCGTCAAGCGATTCCGCGATGACCCGGGCGAAGTCCGGGTCGGAATCCCGGTAGCCCAGATTGTGGATACGGGTGCCCATCGCGGTGTACAGCGGGCTGAGGATCTCTGGGCCCTTGGCCTGCTCCGCGGCGATCGCGACCCGCACGGGCCCCCAGGCCTTCTGCATCGCCTCGCGGTACTCCTCGGGCACCTCCTTGCCCTCGTTGAGCACGGCCAGGCTCATCACATGGAAGTTGATGTCGATGTCGCGCACCTTCTCGACCTCCAGCACCCAGCGGGATGTGATCCAGGCCCACGGGCACAGCGGGTCGAACCAGAAATCGGCACGAGACTTCTCTGACATGTGCGGTCCTCTCTTCTGCATACAGCTGTGACGGACGTCCGTTGAGCACAACCCGCGACGCGCGTCCCGTCTTCCCCGGATGAGGCTAGTGTTGTCGAGCGTGGCACTTCCTAATCTGACTCGCGACCAGGCCGCCGAGCGCGCCGCATTGGTGACCGTCGACAGCTATCGCATCGACCTCGATCTGACCGACGGTGCGGACAAGCCCGGAGAGCGCACCTTCCGGTCGGTGACGACAGTCGAGTTCGAGGCCCTCCCCGGCGCCGACACCTTCATCGACCTTGCCGCCGCGACAGTGCGCAGCGCCACGCTCAACGGCTCCGATATCGACGTTTCCGGATATGACGAGTCCACCGGGATACCACTGACGGGACTCGCCAAGCACAATGTGCTCACCGTCGATGCGGACTGCAGCTACTCGAACACCGGGGAGGGATTGCACCGTTTCGTGGACCCGGTCGATGACGAGGTGTACCTGTATTCACAGTTCGAAACCGCCGATGCCAAGCGGATGTTCGCGTGTTTCGATCAGCCCGATCTGAAGGCCGCTTTCGACGTCACCGTCGTCGCGCCCGCGCACTGGGAAGTGATCTCCAACGGCGCCACCGCCGCCGTCGAGGACCTCGACTCCGGCGCCAAACGTCACACGTTCAGGGCCACGCCCCGGATGAGCACCTACCTGGTGGCGCTCATCGCCGGACCCTACGCCCGCTGGGACGACCAATATTCCGACGACCACGGGGACATCCCGCTGGGCATCTTCTGCCGCAGGTCGCTGGCCGATTACATGGACGCCGAGCGGCTGTTCACCGAGACCAAGCAGGGATTCGGCTTCTACCACAAGAACTTCGGCGTCCCGTACGCGTTCGGCAAATACGACCAGCTGTTCGTCCCGGAGTTCAACGCCGGCGCGATGGAGAACGCCGGGGCGGTGACCTTCCTGGAGGACTACGTGTTCCGCAGCAAGGTCACCCGCGCGTCCTACGAGCGCAGAGCAGAGACCGTGCTGCACGAGATGGCCCACATGTGGTTCGGCGACCTGGTCACCATGCGGTGGTGGGACGACCTGTGGCTCAATGAGTCCTTCGCGACGTTCGCGTCGGTGCTCTGCCAGGCCGAGGCCACCGAGTACACGCAAGCCTGGACGACGTTCGCCAACGTGGAGAAGTCCTGGGCCTACCGACAGGACCAGCTGCCCTCGACCCATCCGGTGGCCGCCGACATCCCGGACCTGCACGCCGTGGAGGTCAACTTCGACGGCATCACCTACGCCAAGGGCGCCAGCGTGCTCAAGCAGCTCGTCGCCTATGTCGGGCTCGACGCGTTCCTGGCCGGGTTGCGCGACTACTTCCGCGACCACGCGTTCGGCAACGCGACGTTCGGCGACCTGCTCGGCGCGTTGGAGAAGTCGTCGGGACGCGACCTGTCGGGCTGGGGCAGGCAGTGGCTGAAGACCACCGGGCTCAACACGCTTCGCCCGGAGTTCGACGTCGACGCCGACGGCACGTTCACCCGGTTCGCGATCGCTCAGGGCGGCGCCAAACCGGGTGCCGGGGAGACCCGCGTGCACCGGCTCGCGGTCGGCATCTACGACGACGACGCCTTCGGCAAGCTGGTCCGGGTGCACCGCGAGGAGCTCGACGTCGAGGACGCGACCACCGAAGTGCCTGCACTGCAGGGTGTTTCGCGGGGCAAGCTGATCCTGGTCAACGACGACGACCTGACGTACTGCTCAGCGCGGCTGGACCCCGAATCGCTGCAGACGGTGCTGACCCGCATCGCCGACATCGCCGATCCGCTCCCCCGCACCCTGGCCTGGTCGGCGGCGTGGGAGATGACCCGTGACGCCGAACTGCGGGCCCGCGACTTCGTCGCGCTGGTGATCAGCGGACTGCACGCCGAGTCCGAGGTCGGCGTCGCGCAGCGCCTGCTGTTGCAGGCGCAGACGGCGCTGGGTTCCTACGCCGACCCGGCCTGGGCGGCCGAGAACGGCTGGCCGGCGTTCGGGGATGCGCTGCTGGACCTCGCCCGCGAATCCGCACCGGGGTCGGACCATCAGCTCGCGTTCGTCAACGCGCTGTGCACGTCGGTGCTGTCCCCGAACCACGTCGCGGTGCTGTCCACCCTGCTCGACAACGAGCCCGCCGCGGTCAATCTGGCCGGCCTGGTGCTCGACACCGATCTGCGGTGGCGCGTGGTGACCGCGCTGGCGCGTGCCGGCGTGATCGACGCCGACGGTCCGCAGACGCCGTTCATCGACGCCGAAGCCGCCAACGACCCCACGGCGGCCGGACGCCGCCAGGCCGCGGCGGCGTCGGCGGCGCGGCCCCAAGCGGCGGTCAAGGATGCGGCGTGGGAACAGGTCGTCGAGGACGACACGCTGGCCAACATCACCGCGCGCGCGATCATCGGCGGTTTCGTCCAGCCCGGCCAGGGCGAGGTGCTGGCGCCGTTCCGGGAGCGGTACTTCGGGGCGATCTCCGGAGTCTGGCAACGCCGATCCAGTGAGGTGGCGCAGACCGTGGTGGTCGGGCTGTACCCGTCGTGGGAGATCAGCCAGGACGCGCTGGACGCCGCCGACCGGTTCCTGTCCGATCCTGAGGTGCCGCCGGCGCTGCGCCGGCTCGTTCTGGAAGGCCGCGCCGGCGTCGAACGTTCACTGAAGGCCCGCCGGTTCGACGTGAGCTGACTGCCTCGACACGCACGCTGGTTCTGGCGCGAGCGTGCGAGTCTGCAGCCGACACGCCGATGGCGCAGCCGAGTTCGCGCACGCTCGCGCCTCATGCTCGTGGGGTGGTGGTGAACAACAGTCGGCGGGCGCGCGCAGCGCGCCGTCGCAAGCGCCGAGTCGCCGCCGTCGTCAACGACCTCACCGACGCGCAGTGGGAAGCGATCAAGGCGGCGTGGGACGGCTGCGCCTACTGCGGCAAGACCACGGGCACGATGCAGCGCGACTGCGTCATGGCCATCTCGCGCGGGGGCCGCTACACCCTGGACAACGTGGTGCCGGCCTGCGCGGCGTGCAACGCCAGCAAATGCAACGACGAGGTGACCGGCTGGCTGCGGCGCAAACGGCTCGACGAACGACTGTTCCTCGAACGCTACGTGCGGATCCGTTCCGAGCTTCTGTCGGCTCATCACGAAACCGCCCTCACGGTAGCTACCGAGACCCGGCACCTACCGTAAGGGCGGTTTCGCGAAACGTCAGCGGGGCGAGACCCCGGCCGAGAGCACGCGGACAGCGCTGATCAGGCCGTCGATCAGGTTGCCCTCTTTGAACGATGCGGCGGCTGCGGACACCCCGAGCGGAGCGGCCTCCTCGATGCCGCGGCCCCTGACCTCCGAGCCGTAGACGACCTCGATGGCCCGCTGATCCGGGGAGACCGCGAGCAGCACGGCGTTGTTCGGGGTGGGCACCCGGGCGAGGATCTCGCGGGCGGTGGCCGCTGTGTCGGCGCCCAGGTCGCCGATGTACACGGCGAACCGCGCCTTGGCCGCACGCGACCCGAACTTCAGCGCGTTGTCGAGGACCACCAGGTCCTTGGTCGGGAACGGGTACTGCACCGACAGGGCGCCGGGCTCGGTGACCGCCGAGATCCGTCCACTGGCGGTGATGGCCGACCCGTACGGCAGTTCAGCTACCTCGAGCGCGCCCGCCCTGGTCACTTCACCACTTGCCACTTGCGCCACCTCCGATCGTCAGGTGCGAACCGTGGCCGTGGCCGTGGTCCGCCGGTTCCTCGGCCGCCCACAAGATGGGCTCGTGTGTCCACTTCTCGGACATGTCGAACGTCGCGGCATGCGGGCCCTTCTTGGTGAAGATGAACAGCGACAGAAGCCCGGCCAGCGCCAGCGGGACCACTACGAAGCTTGCATGCGCAAGAGCTGTTGAGTTCACGCGCAAACCGTATCCCACGGCCCGTTCAGGCCGCTCCCTCACCCAGGTATCTGACCCAGGCCGGGTGGAGTTCCTTGACGCTGGACAGCAGCCGCCAGTGCTGTCCCTTGGGCGGCAGCGGCGTGGTGTGCAGCGCCCAGCCCAGCTCGCTGAGCAGGCGGTCGGCTTTGCGGTGGTTGCACGCTGAGCATGCCGCCACGCAGTTCTCCCAGGAATGTGCGCCGCCGCGGCTACGCGGAATCACATGGTCGACGGTGTCGGCCTTCGCGCCGCAGTACGCGCAGCGGAAGCGATCGCGGTGCATCAGCGCCGCCCGGGTCATCGGGATGCGAGCCCGGTAGGGCACCCGCACGTAGGTGCGCAGCCGGATCACCGTCGGGATGACGATCGAGCGCGTCGCCGAGTGGATGACCGGGCCCACCGGATCGTCGTGGACGACGTCGGCCTTGTCGCACATCAACATGACCACCGCCCGGCGCAGCGGTAGGGCGGTGAGAGGCTCGTAGGTCGAGTTCAGCAGCAGCACCCGCCGGCGACCCCACAGCGACGCGTCATGGGGCGCGTGGTGGGAGATGTCGGCGGCGGGGGCGACGCTGTGCAGGGCGCGCGAGGCAGCGACCGATGTCGACCCGGATGAGCCCGCCGCGGCCCGGTGATGCCGGTGGCCGCGTCCGTTCTTACGCTGCGCCATACGTCCTCCGTCGGACAGTCCACCACGGATCCCGCCCGATCGCACGGCAATTCTGCAGGTGTTCGCTGGTCAGTCGATGAACATCGCGTGACCGGACGGCCGCCACCCGTGCTGACGCGGCCGGATCTCGGCGATGGCCCACAATGGAGGAGATGGACGCGCAGAGCAAGCAGCAGTCGTTCTACGACGCGGTGGGCGGGCACGACACGTTCCGCACCCTGGTGTCGCGGTTCTACCAACTCGTCCGCGAGGACGAGATCCTGCGGCCGTTATATCCCGAGGACGACCTCGACGGCGCCGAGGAGCGCCTGCGCATGTTCCTCGAGCAGTACTGGGGCGGGCCGCGCACCTACTCCGATCAGCGCGGTCACCCGCGGTTGCGAATGCGCCACGCACCGTTTCGGATCGGGTATCTGGAACGCGACGCCTGGTTGCGCTGCATGCACACCGCGGTGGCCGAGATCGACGCCGCCACCCTCGACGACGCGCACCGGCGGGAACTGATCGGTTACCTGGAGATGGCCGCCGATTCGATGGTCAACTCGCCGTTCTGAGGAATCCGGCCGTCCTGGCGGGTTCCGGCTGCCCGGCTCAGCTCAACACCACCGCCGGGTCGCCGCGGCGGCGGTACACGCTGCCGAACCGGGCATCGATGCGCAGCCACGCCGCCGTCGCCCGCACCCGCACCACCTCATCGGCACCGACCGACTCCGGGGCGAACCGGTCGCGCGCCGGGGCCTGCGGCAGGAATCCCATCGCCGTCAGTGCGAACACACAACGCATCGGTACCCCCGCACTGCCCAGGGTTGACGACACCGCCAGGACCTCCTGATCGAGCAGCGACGGCGGCGGGCCGTGCGCACCCGAGTGCTCCTTGGCCAGACTGGTCCCCCGCTGCGCCAGGTCGAGCATGACGTGGGCGGGTACGTCGTCGAGATGGACAAAGCCGGTGTCGGGCGGCAGCGCGCCGCACCAGGCGGAGTCCATCGCGAAACCGGGGTCGACGTACCCGTCGGCCGCGGCCGCGGCCAGGCCGCACCGCAGCGCGTCGGCGCTGGCGCACAAGTCGGCTGGTGCGGTCCGGCCCGCCACGACCCGGCCGGCGAGCACATCGAAGCCGGTCGGCGCCCAGGCGACCACGGCGTCGGCGTCGCGGCGGCGCAGCCGGATCACGGCGGCCTCGTCGAGCCGCAGCACCCGTTCGGCGAACCGCGCCAGGTCCTCCCGCTGCGCGGCCTGCGCCAGCCACAGTCCCCGCTCGGCGACGGTCATCGCATCCAGCCGCGCAGATACTTGCGCTGCGCCTCGGAAAGCCGTTGCAGCCGCTGCTCTTCGATGTGCACCGCCGCGAGCTGGGTGTCGGCGACCACCGCCGGACGTGACTCGGGCGACGCCCCTACCGAGCGCACCTCGTAGCCGATCGTGAAGTCGACCGCCCGTACCCGTTTGGCGAACATCGTGACCTGAAGTGGTGAGTCGATCAGCCGCAGCTGCGCCTTGTAGGAGATGTTCACCTCGGCGATCAGCAGCCCGATCGTGGTGATCTCGTCGCCGAAAGGCTCACGCAGGAAAGGGATTCTGGCTTCCTCAAGGATGGTGACCATGGTGGCGTGGTTGATGTGCTGGTACATGTCGATGTCCGACCACCGCACGTGCACCGGCGCCGTGAAGCCGTGTCGATCCGTCACCCACTCGATCCTGTTCCGCTCGTCCTTGTCATGCTTCGAATCTGTCGCGCCGCGACCGACAACGTGGCCAGGTCGTGCTCACCGCTCTCGTACAGTTCGGCCAGAGTGCGCCTGGCCCGGCTGATGCGCGAGCTGTTGGTCATCTCCCATTCGGCGATCTTCTCGGGGCCGCTCTCGTCGGGCTCACCCACAGCCAGCACATCGAAGCACAGCGCCCGAAGCGAACCGTAGATGTCGTCGCGAATCGCCAACCGCGCCAACGAATGCCACCGGTCGTTGCGGGAGAGTCGTGACACCGCGGTCAGCAGCCCGTCGGTGCCGAGGTGGTCCATCAGCGCGAAATAGGTGTCGGCGACCTCGGCCGCGTCGCGGTCGACGATGTCGGCGATGTCGATCACGTCGAGCAGGCTGAACTGGTACAGCCCCGAGGCCACCATGTAGGCGACGTCATCGGGGACGCCCTGTGAGCTGAACTCAGCGGCCTCCTTGGCGACGATCGCCTTGTCATCCCCGCGCAGCCACTCCGGCATCCACGGTGTCAGAGCCCTGACCTTCTCGGCGAACCGGTTGATCTCGGCGCCGACGGCCAGCGGCTGCGGCCGGTAGTTCAGCAGCCACCGCGCGGCGCGGTCGATGAGCCGGCGCAGGTCGAGCGTCATCCTGTCGGTGACCGCCACCGACGCGCCGTTGAGACCGGCCTCCCGGATCTGGCGCCACACCCGGCCGACCCCGAAGATGGCGTCGACGGCGACGAAGCTGCGGATCGCATCGACGGGCGCCACCCCGACGTCCTCGGTGACGCGGTAGGCATACGAGATGCCCGCCGTGTCGACGACGTCGTTGACCAGCATGGTGGTGACGATCTCGCGGCGCAGCTGGTGGGTCCGGATCTCGGGGCCGAACTGGTCGCGCAGCGTGACCGGGAAATAGGACGGCAACCGGGAGGCGAACACCTCCTGGTCGGGCAAATCCCCGTCGAGCAGGTCGGCCTTCAGCGCCAATTTCACGTGGGCCATCAGCGTCGCCAGTTCCGGCGAGGTCAATCCCATTCCGGCGTCGGTGCGTCGCCGGATCTCCTTCTCCGACGGCAGCGCCTCCAGCTCCCGGTTCAGCCCCCGTTCGGCGGCGAGGTCCTTGATCATCCGGGCGTGCACGTTCAGCAGGCTGGCCGCGTTGGCTCTGCTGGTGCCGAGTAGGTCGTTCTGACTCTCGTTGTCGGCCAACACGAGTCGGCCCACCTCGTCGGTCATCGACAGCAGCAGGTCGGTGCGGTCCTGCGCGGCGACCTTCCCCGCGGTGACCAGCGAGTCGATCAGGATCTTGATGTTGACCTCGTGGTCAGAACAGTCCACGCCCGCGGAGTTGTCCAGCGCGTCGGTGTTGATGCGCCCGCCACACAGGTCGAACTCCGTGCGACCCAGCGGGGTCACGCCGAGGTTGCCCCCTTCACCGATCACCTTGGCGCGCACCTGATTGCCGTTGACGCGCACCGCATCGTTGGCACGGTCGCCGACGTCGGCGTCGGCTTCGGTCTCGGCCTTGATGTAGGTGCCGATACCGCCGTTCCACAGCAGATCTGCCGGCGCCTTGAGGATCGCCTTCATCAGCGCCGGCGGAGTGAGCTCAGTGGCGTCGTCGCCGAGTCCGAGCGCGGCCCGCGCCTGCGGGCTGATCGTGATCGACTTCTGCTGCCGGCTGTACACGCCGCCACCCTCGCTGATCAGCGACTTGTCGTAGTCGTCCCAGCTGGACCGCGGCAGGTCGAACAGGCGCTTGCGCTCCTCCCACGACGACGCGGCGTCGGGGTCCGGATCGATGAAGATGTGCCGGTGGTCGAACGCGGCCAGCAGCCGGATGTGCTTGGACAGCAACATCCCGTTGCCGAACACGTCGCCGCTCATGTCGCCGACGCCGACGACGGTGAAGTCCTCGGACTGGGTGTCCACGCCCATCTCACGGAAGTGGCGCTTGACCGATTCCCAGGCTCCCCTGGCGGTGATGCCCATCGCCTTGTGGTCGTAGCCGACCGAACCACCCGAGGCGAAGGCGTCCCCCAGCCAGAAGCCGTAGGATTTCGCGACGTCGTTGGCGATGTCGGAGAACGTGGCGGTGCCCTTGTCGGCCGCGACGACGAGGTACGCGTCGTCACCGTCACGGCGGACGACATCGGAGGGCGCGACGATGTCACCGCTGATTTTGTCGACGTTGTCGGTGATGTCCAGCAGGCCGGCGATGAACAGCCGGTAGCAGGCCACTCCCTCGTCCCGGGTGGCCTCGCGGTCGGCAGCGGCCTCACCGGTGGGCGCCGGCGGGTGTTTGACGACGAAACCGCCCTTGGCGCCGACCGGCACGATGACGGCGTTCTTCACCGCCTGGGCCTTCACCAGACCGAGGATCTCGGTGCGGAAGTCCTCGCGGCGGTCCGACCAGCGCAGCCCGCCGCGGGCGACGTACCCGAACCGCAGGTGCACACCCTCGACCCGGGGTGAGTACACGAAGATCTCGAATTTCGGCCGGGGCAAGGGTAATTCGTCGATGAGTTCGGGATTCACCTTGAACGACAACACGTTCTGCGCACGCGCCGACTCCGCACGCGTGATGAAGTAGTTCGTGCGCAGGGTGGCCTGGATCATCGACGCGAACGCCCGCAGCACGCGGTCGGTGTCGAGGCTGACCAGGGCGTCGATGTCGGCGGCGACGGCCGCGGCGGCGGCCTGCGCGTCGCGGTTGGCCCCGCCCGAGTTCTGCTCGACGGGGCGGAACAGCGCCTCGAAGAGCTCGATGAGCGAACGGGCGGTGCCTGCGTTGTCGTTGAGCACCGATTCGACATGGCCCTGGCTGTAGGCGAACCCGGCCTGTTTGAGGTATTTGGCGTACGCGCGCAGCACCGACACCTGCCGCCAGGTGAGCCCCGCGCGCAGCACCAGCTCGTTGAACCGGTCGATCTCGGCATGGCCGTGCCAGATGGCGGTGACGGCGTCGGCGAATCGCTGCGCGTAGGCCTCGCGCTGCTCCCCCGACGGGGCTTCGGGGACACCACGGTGCGGCCTCACCTTGAACTGGTAGATCCAGACCGGCAGACCGTCGGGCCGGGTCACCGTGAACGGCCGCTCTTCGAGCACGACCACACCCATCGACTGCAGCATCGGCAGCAGACGGCTCAGCGAGGCCGACCGCCCGCCGAGATACCAGTTCAGGTGGGACACCCCGGGTTCGGTGCTGTCGTCGCCGTCGGTCAGTACCAACTTGACCGAATCATCCTGCAGCTCTTCGATGATCGCGATGTCGGCGAGCGCGTGGGTGGGCTCGACCGCTTGCTTGTACACCTCGGAGAACGCCGACGCGTAGTGCTCCGCAGTCGCGTGATCGACCTCGGAACCGGCGGCGACAGCCCCCATCAGCCGGTCGCCCCACGTGCGGGCCGCCTCGGTGAGCAGGTCCTGGATCCGCGACTCGTTGGCCTCGGAGACGTCGACGTCCTGCTGTCGGGTGCCCTCGGGTAGCCGCACGGTGAAATGCACGACAGCCCAGGGTGACTCGCTGACCCTGGCGGCGTAGTCGATGCTGACGCCCCCGAGCTCGCGCACCAGGATGTCCTGCATGTCCAGCCGCACGGCGGTGGTGTACCGATCGCGCGGCAGGTACACCAGACACGACACGAAGTGGGCGAGCGGGTCCACGCGCAGGAACAGCAGCGTGCGACGCCTCGATCCCAGATCCACCACCGCCATCGCCATGTCGAGCAGACCTCGGGCGGTGAGGGCGAACAGTTCCGCACGCGGGATGGTCTGGATGATGTCGAGCAGAAGCTGTCCCGGATTACCGGGGTCACGATGGGCCATCGCCAGCGCGTCGTTGACCCGCCGGGACACCAGCGGGATCTCCAACACGTTGGCGTTCATCGCCGCGACCGTGAACATTCCGATGAACCGGTGCTCGATGGCCGCGGTGTCGTCGGCACCATTGTCGGCGGACTGCTCGCGCACCACCACGAGCTGCGGATACGCGCCGTAGCGCAGGAAGCTCGGGATGGTGGCCTGCGCCAGCGTCAGCAGTTCGTCCTTGTTGGTCAGCGGCGGCAACACGTCCTGGCGCAGCCGCAGCACCCCTAGTCGGCTGGAGGCGTCGACGGTGGCCTCCCCGTCTCTGACCGGGCAGCGTTGGTAGCCCAGCAGCACGAAATGCCCGTCGGCCAGCCAGCGCAACAACGCCGCCACATCCTTGCGGTCGGGGCTCGGGAACCGCCGTCCGGAGTCACCGTCCAGCTCGGCGGCGAGCACGCGCAGCGCCGCGACCATGTCGGAGGAATCACGCGCTACCTGCCTGGCGTCGGCGAGCACGCCGGGCAGCAGTTCCTCGGCCTCGGCCAGCGCCCGCCGGTCGACCGAGCCGGCGAGCTGCACGTGGACCCACACCTCGTCCACTCCGTCGCCGAACGTCGCCTCCGATGACGGCACGATGTCCAGCAATTCGCCACCGCTGCCCCGGCGGACCCGGAACACCGGGTACATGATCGCGGTGTAGGCGACCCCGATGCGGTGCAGCAGCACCGTGATCGAGTCCATCAGCATGCTCGCGTTGTCGGTGACCACCTGCAGCGCGGGCCCGAACCCACCCTCGGCGTCCGCGGCGTGGACGGCGACGCGGGTGGCGCCGGGCGACCGTTGGGCACCGAGCCGGTATTGCGCCGCGACCAGCGCCGGACCGGCGAGCGTGTCGGCACCCGGACGCCGTAGCGGACCCGTGACGGCCCCTTCGGCGCCGGGGGCACCGCCGTGCGGGCCGCGGTAGGTCGCCAGGTAGCAAGGGAGCAACCGATCGATGACCTCAGCCGGGACCACCGGGTCGCCCTGGCCGGCCGAACTGTTGATTGCACCTGGATTCAACGACATTCGCCGCTCCTGACTCGCACGCGCACCAGCCGCCGTTGGCTGTAACCGGGTGCCGTGGGCTCGGTTGGTGTTGCTCCTCGCGTCCGCACCCGGTTACCTGGTCCGCACGACGAGACTATCCCCGAGTCAGCTTCCTGTGGGTGACCCGATGAGGACGGGCCGCCTCGGCGCCCAGCCGTTCGATCTTGTTCTCCTCGTAGGCGCCGAAGTTGCCCTCGAACCAGAACCACTTGGCCTCGTTGTCGTCGTCGTCACCTTCCCACGCGAGAATGTGCGTGCAGGTGCGATCCAGGAACCAGCGGTCGTGGGAGATCACCACGGCGCAGCCCGGGAAGTTCTCCAGCGCGTTCTCCAGCGAACTCAACGTCTCCACATCGAGATCGTTGGTGGGCTCGTCGAGCAGAATCAGGTTGCCGCCCTCTTTGAGGGTCAGCGCCAGGTTCAGCCGGTTGCGCTCGCCTCCGGAAAGCACCCCGGCCGGCTTCTGCTGATCCGGACCCTTGAACCCGAACGCCGATACGTAGGCCCGCGACGGGATCTCGTTCTGGCCGACCTCGATGTAATCCAGCCCGTCGGAGACGACCTGCCAGACGGTCTTGTTCGGGTCGATGCCCGCGCGGCTCTGGTCGACGTAGCTCAGCTTCACGGTGTCACCGACCTTCACGGTGCCGCTGTCGGGTTGTTCGAGACCGACGATTGTCTTGAACAACGTGGTCTTGCCGACACCGTTGGGGCCGATCACACCGACGATGCCGTTGCGCGGCAGCGTGAACGACAGGTCCTTGATCAGCGGGCGACCGCTGAAACCCTTGTCGAGGTGGTCGACCTCGACCACGACGTTGCCCAGCCGGGGCGGCGTCGGGATCTGGATCTCCTCGAAGTCGAGCTTGCGCGTCTTCTCGGCCTCCGCGGCCATCTCCTCATACCGCTGCAGACGGGCCTTGTTCTTGGCCTGCCGGGCCTTGGCGCCCGAACGGACCCAGGCCAGCTCGTCCTTGAGCCGCTTCTGCAGCTTCTGGTCCTTCTTGCCCTGGACCTCCAGCCGCTCTGCCTTCTTCTCCAGGTAGGTCGAATAGTTGCCCTCGTACGGGTAGGCCCGGCCCCGGTCGAGTTCGAGGATCCACTCGGCGACGTTGTCCAGGAAGTACCGGTCGTGGGTGACGGCCAGGATGGCGCCCTTGTAGCTGGCCAGGTGCTGCTCCAGCCACAGCACGCTCTCCGCGTCCAGGTGGTTGGTGGGCTCGTCGAGCAGCAGCAGGTCGGGCTTGGACAGCAGCAGCTTGCACAGCGCCACGCGGCGCCGTTCACCACCGGAAAGGTGGGTGACCGGCTCGTCGGGCGGCGGGCAGCGCAGCGCGTCCATCGCCTGCTCGAGCTGGCTGTCGATGTCCCAGGCGTCGGCGGCGTCGAGCTCCTCCTGAAGCTTGCCCATCTCGTCCATCAGCTCGTCGGTGTAGTCGGTGGCCATCAGTTCGGCCACCTCGTTGTACCGGTTGAGCTTGGCCTTGATGGCCACGCCGTCCTCGACGTTCTCGCGGACGGTCTTGGTCTCGTCGAGCTTGGGCTCCTGCATCAGGATGCCGACGCTCGCGCCGGGAGCCAGGTACGCATCGCCGTTGTTGGGCTGGTCCAAGCCGGCCATGATCCGCAAGACGCTCGACTTACCGGCCCCGTTGGGTCCGACGACGCCGATCTTCGCGCCCGGAAGGAAGTTCAGCGTGACGTCGTCAAGGATGACCTTGTCGCCGTGCGCCTTGCGGACCTTCCGCATCGTGTAGATGAATTCGGCCATTGCCTTCGATGTGCCTTTCTCGATCCCGGTACTCGCTGGGCGGGATCATCTCGGACTGCGCGATAGTCGGGCCCCATCCTAGGCGTGGCCGCAGCGGCGGCGTTGGCCGCTAGGAGTCTGCTGAATTAGTGGGTTGATGGGGCGGGGCGTCTCAAGCGCTCGTCGGCGCGTGTGTGAAGTCACAGGCAGGCCGACAGATTCGGGATTGCCCCGCCGTTTGGGGCGTGGCAATCCGA
>NZ_JBTBFV010000067.1:0-27325 GCF_054786995.1 Mycobacterium sp. ZZG | reverse complement strand
GAAAGGCCCGACCGGAGCGCACAGGAACAGCTGGACAGACCAGCAGATACCCCCTGCCCGCGACCAGGACCAGCCCTCAACAGCCCAGCGAGGCACACCTACCCCAATTCATCAGTGGATCGAGGCTAAGGTCGCGCCATGGCAACCAAGGACTCCCGCGAGGTCGTGATCGAAGCATCCCCCGAGCAGATCCTCGACGTCATCGCCGACGTCGAGGCGACCCCGAGTTGGTCGCCGCAGTACCAGAAGGCCGAAGTGCTGGAGCGTTACGACAACGGCAGGCCCAAGCGGGTCAGGATGACGGTGAAAGCCGCCGGGCTGACCGATGAGCAGGTGATCGAATACACCTGGGGCGACAACGAAGTGACCTGGACGCTGGTCTCGGCCACCCAGCTCAAGGCGCAGGACGCCGGCTACCGCCTCACCCCCGACGGCGACAAGACCAAGGTCACGTTCGACATATCGATCGACCTTTCGGTCCCGTTGCCGGGCTTCATCGTCAAGCGCACGATGAAGGGCGGCGTCGAGACTGCCACCGACGGGTTGCGCAAGCAGGTACTCAAGGTCATCAAGGCGTGAACGCGCCGGCCGGGTAGATGGGCGAAGTTAGCTGCCGATTCCTCTGCGGGAGGCCGATCGCCTAGCTAGGATTTGCCGGTATGGCGGTGCGTGCTTCCAGTGAAGTCGTGATCGAGGCCCCGCCAGAGGCGATTCTGGACGCCCTGGCAGACGTCGAGGCGGTGGCCGCGTGGTCGTCCCTGCACAAAGACACCGAAGTGGTCGACCGCCATCCCGACGGCCGGCCGCACCATGTCAGGACGACCGTCAGCGTGATGGGGCTGACTGACAGAGAGCTCCTGGAGTACCACTGGGGTGACACCTGGGTGGTGTGGGATGCCGAACGGACGTCGCGGCAGCGCTGCCAGCACGGTGAGTACAACCTGACGCCGGTCGGTGAAGATCGCACCCGTGTCAGGTTTGATCTGATCCTCGATCTGGCCGCACCGTATCCGAGGTTCCTTGTCAAACGGGCGAAGAAGATGGTGCTCGACGTGGCGCTGGAGAACCTTCGACGCCGCGTGCTCGCCGCGCAGTAGGCCCACGCCGCGCGGCATTGCCGGCAGGCCGTCCGCCGGGGTGGCGAGCTAGTTGCGCCGCCGAAGGGCGCGGAGCCGCCGGATCGCTTCGTCGAGGGTCTCATCGCGCTTGCAGAAAGCGAAGCGCACCAAGTGTTTCCACGCGTCGGCATGCGCGGCACCGGGATCGCAGAACGCCGACATCGGGATCGCTGCGACACCCACCTTCTCCGGCAGATCCGCGCAGAACGTTGTGCTGTCGGGGTAGCCCAGTGGGCGGGGATCCGCGCACAGAAAGTAGGTGCCTTGACTGTCGTGGACTTCGAAACCGATGTCGCTCAGCGCCGAGCCGAGGCGGTCACGGCGGTCCTGGAACGTCGCGCACAGTGCGTCGACCCACGCGTCTTCGGTGTCGAGTGCGTGCGCGACGGCCGGCTGGAACGGGGCGCCGCCCACATAACTCAGGTACTGCTTGGCCGCCCGCACGCCGGCGATGAGATCCCTTGGCCCGCAGGCCCACCCGATCTTCCATCCGGTGGCGTTGAACATCTTTCCCGCGCTGGAGATGGTGATGGTCCGGTCCGCCATGCCCGGATAATTGGCCAACGGCCGATGCTCCCGACCGTCGAAGACCAGGTGCTCATAGACCTCGTCGGTGATCACCAGCAGATCGGCCGTCACCGCGAGCTCTGCCAACGCCCGCAGCTCGTCGTCGGTGGCCACCGCACCGGTCGGGTTGTGCGGCGAATTGACGATCAACGCTCGGGTCCTCGGGGTCACGGCGGCCCGCAGTCCCTCGATGTCGATGGCGAAGCCCAGACCGTCGCGGCGCATCGGGACGGCGCGGCGGTGGCACCCGGCCATCGCGATGACAGGGGAGTAGGAGTCGTAGAAGGGTTCGATGAGCAGGACCTCCGAGCCCGGTTCGACGAGACCGAGGACCGCCGACGCGATGGCCTCGGTGGCGCCGACGGTGACGAGCACCTCGGTGTCGGGGTCGTACTCGGTGCCGTAGCGGCGTCTGCGCTGATCGGCGATCGCCTGCCGCAGCGACGCGGCGCCGAGGCCGGGCGGATATTGGTTGACGCCCTCGGCGATGGCATTCTGGGCCACCTTGAGCATCGAGTCAGGTCCGTCCTCGTCTGGAAAGCCTTGGCCGAGGTTCACCGCGCCGACCCGGGCGGCCAGCGCCGACATCTCGGCGAAGATCGTCACCGCGTAGGGCTGCAGTCGTCGTACCGTCACGCCTCCGAAGCCTAACCGGCCCCGCGTCGGCGCAGATCGGCCCACTAAGTGGTGAACAGCCGGGTGGTTCTGGTTTCATGGCGCATCCCGCCGATCTCCAGCGCCGGCGCGACGCTGTACACGTCGTCGATGTCTCGATCGCAGGCTACGCGTGCCAACTCGACGAGGCGCGGCGCGGCGGCTGTCTGGAACCGCTGGCTCTGCAATGCCCCGAGCCGTCCCATTCGCACCGCGGCGCTGAGCATGGATGCCAGCATCGACCGCATCGATCCGAGCACCGCGAGCCGCTGCGGGACGCCGAGCTGCGCCTGCAACGCGCCGTCGACGACGGCGCCGTGACCGGCAGTGGCTCCGTCGGTGACTGCGGTGAGGTACGGGCAGCGCTCGGCGAGCCCGGCACGCCGCGCGGCGGCGGCCAGTTGCGTCCCCGCCGACTCCGACGCTGTCCGGGCGTTGTCGAACAGCTTGTATGTGCCTGCCAGGTCATCGAGTTCGCAGAGCCGCGGAAGATGTGCCGCGGCGCGCCAGGCCGCCGCGGTCAGCGTGCCGTCCAATGGGGCGTAGCCGTCGGCCAGGTAGGCGAGTACGACAGCACCGACCTCCGGGGCGCCGACGTCGGGCCGGTCGGCCAACCACTGCTCCAGACCCTGGCTGTGCACCATCCGGCCGGACGGAAAAGCGCTGTCGTGCAATTGCAGCCACATCGCCAACGCGACATCGGGATCAGTGGTGATGGCCGGCATGCGAGTCCGCGGAGGTTCGTGACCAACCGTCGCGCGCCAACGGCACGGCCGTGACCGCACCGGCCACCCCGAGCCCGGCGAGCATCTCCCGGGCGGCCTGCGCGCTGGTGAACAACGGCGCGGCGACGCCGTCCTCGTCGACGTCGATCGGCGCGTGCTGGTTGCCGAGCAGATATCCCAGCATCAGCATTCTTCTTGCCCCGGCGGCGGCGCAGTTGTCCGCGAACCGTACGGCGATAGCGTCCTCGGCGGGCCGGCGGACCACGACGACGGCGGCGCCGTCATCGGCGATCACGGCTCCGGAGCGCAGGAAGACGCCGCGCGGCAGGTCGATATGGACGGTCAGCCCGGAATCGGCGGTGACCAGCTGCCGATGCTTGGCCGCGTCGCCCCAGCCGATGTCGACGTAATGACGTGCGCGTCCGCTGAACCTGCCGTCGGCGATGTCACCGAGTATGTCTACCGCCTTCATCGTTGCCCTGACTCCGGAAACAGCGTGCGCCGCACGGCGTGGAACAGTTGCTGCCGGATGCGGTGGAGTTCCGGTGCGTGGTGCACGGCCACGCGCGCGAACACTCCCGCGTCACGGGGCAACCGGCCTGCGCCGCCCGCCGTGCCGTCGAGGACCGACCGGACGTTGTCGAGCAGGGCGCCGCCGTCGTGGCCGGGGGTGACGGCAAGGAAGGTTCCCAGGTAGTCGGTGTCGAGTAGCGGTCCCGGGTCACCTTCGTCGGGCCGGATCACCTGACGGTCTCTCGCCACGGCGCATCCGTCGACACGGACCACGAATGCGCTGTCATAGCAGGTGAAACCGAATCGCTCCCCGTGGGCGATACGCCCGGACGCGACGGCCTCCCAGCCGAGATAGACGCCGCCGGCGGTGACCGCGAGGTCCAGCTGTTGCCGAAAGTGTGAATCACGGTGTGGGATGACGGTTCCGGGACAGTACTCGAGCACCGCGCCGCAGTCGACGGTGAAGTCGAGCCGGTGGCGGGCCCCGGCGCCGGCTCCGGCAAAAACCTGGGTGGCGGCCTGCGTGGTCAGGTGAAGGTCGCTTCCGGGTCGGCAGCGCACGACGGTGTGCAACTCGTCGTCGGAGAACGCGCCGCCGCTGGGACTCTGTACGCACAGGGTCGCCGCGCCCGGCCGGCGGGGGTCACAGTGCAGCGCGGTGGTGACGCGCTGGGGGTACCGCTGGCGCAGCGTGCTGGTGCGGGTGCGGCCCGTCGCGTCGGCGACGACCTCCACGTCGAGTTCACCCGGACGGATGGTCGGGGCGGTCACGGGCGGCTCGCGGTGAGCATCGCGCCCTCGAGTAGGCGGTCGACGACCTCGGTCACCCCGTGGCCGGATCGTAGGTCGGTGAACACTGTCGGTTTGGCGGGCCGGGCCAGTGCGCAGTCGCGCCGCATCATGTCGAGGTCGGCGCCGACCAGCGGCGCCAGGTCGATCTTGTTGACCACCAACAGATCTGCCTGCAGCAGGCCGATGCCCTTCTTGCGCGGGATGTCGTCTCCGGCGGAGGTGTCGATGACGAAGATCCAGTGGTCCACCAGATCCGAGGTGAAGGTGGCCGCGAGGTTGTCGCCGCCGGACTCGATGAGGATGAGGTCGAGGTCGGGGAACATCCGGTTCAATCGGTCGGCGGCGGCCAGGTTGGCCGACGGGTCCTCGCGGATCGCGGTGTGCGGGCAGGCCCCGGTCTCCACCGCAAGGACGCGGTTCGGGTCGATCACCCCGCTGCGCCGCACGCGCTGGGCGTCCTCGTCGGTCACCAGGTCGTTGGTGATCACGGCGACGCTGAAGCCGGCGTCGGACAACCTCGGTACCAGTGACTCGACGAGACGCGTCTTGCCCGAGCCGACCGGACCTCCGATGCCGATGCGGATTGCACCCTCGGTCATGCTGTGCTCCTTGCTATTTCAGGGTGTAACGGCGGCCCAGCGGCACCCGGCTCATCGGGGTGCTCACGCACGGCTCTCCGTCGACGGTGACGCGGTAGGTGTCGGGCTCAATGGTGATGTCAGGCAGGTAGTCGTTGTGCAGCAGGTCGGCCTTGGTCAGTGCCCGCGCTCCACGGCACGCGACCAGTCGGGTGTCCAGACCGAGTCGCTCATCGAGGCCGGCGTCGACGGCAGCGGCGGCCACGAAATTCACCGACACATCGGCGGGGGTGCGGCCGAACGCTGCCCACTGCGGGCGGTAGCGCAGTGGCTCGCACGTCATCAGCGACGCGTTGGCCTCGCCCATCACCGACCACGCGGGAAAGCCGCCTTTGAACACCACCTCGGGCCTGATACCGAAGAACTTCGGTTCCCACAACACGATGTCGGCCAGCTTGCCCGTCTCCAAGGAGCCGACCTCGTGGTCGATGCCGAACAGCCTGGCTGGATTGATCGTCAGCTTCGCGATGTAACGCAGGATGCGGGCATTGTCGGCGCCGGTCCCCTCGTCGCCGGGGAGTGGCCCGCGAGTGGCCCGCATGTGCGACGCGAGTTGCCAGGTCCGCGCGATCGTCTCCCCGATGCGGCCCATGCCCTGCGAGTCCGACCCCATCGCCGAGATGGCGCCCAGGTCGTGCAGCACGTCCTCGGCCGCAATGGTCTCGCGCCGGATCCGGGACTCGGCGAACGCGACGTCCTCGGGGATACGCGGGTTGAGGTGGTGGCAGACCATCACCATGTCGAGGTGCTCGTCGAAGGTGTTCAGCGTGAACGGGTTCGTCGGATTCGTCGACGACGGAAGGCAGTACGGTTCTCCGACGACGCGCATGATGTCGGGAGCGTGGCCGCCGCCGGCGCCCTCGGCGTGGTAGGTGTGAATGGGCCGGCCGCCGATCGCGGCCATCGTGTCCTCGAAGAACCCGGACTCGTTGAGCGTGTCGGTGTGGATCTGGACCTGCAGGTCGAGTTGGTCGCCGGCGTCCAGCGACGCCCGTATCGCCGCGGGCGTCGCGCCCCAGTCCTCGTGGATCTTGTAGCCGATCGCCCCGGCCAGACCCTGTTCGATCAGCGGGGCGGTGCTCGATGCGCTGCCGTTGCCGATGAACCCGAAGTTCATCGGGAAACCTTCTGCGGCACGCAGCATCCGGGCCAGGTTGTTCGGTCCTGATGAGGTGATGCCGACGGTGACGGGACCCAAACCGCCCCCGATCATCGTCGTGATCCCGCTCGAGATCGCCTCGTCGACCAATCCGGCGCTGTCGAAGTGCACGTGCACGTCGATGGCGCCTGCTGTGGCGATCATGCCCTCGCCGGACCGGATGTCGGTCCCGGCCCCGATGATCAGCTCGGGGTCGACACCGTCCATCGTCCTGGGATTCCCCGATTTCCCGATGCCGGCGATCCGCCCGTCGCGGATCCCGATGTCGGCCTTGCGGATTCCCAGCACCGCGTCAATGATCAGCACGTTGGTGATGACGAAATCCAGCGCGCCTGCGCAGTCGGACTCTTGGCCGTTGGTGATGTCCCCATGTACTCCCATGCCCTCACGCATGGTCTTGCCGCCGCCGAACACCGATTCGTCGCCGTATACGCAGGCGTCGTGTTCCACCCTGGCCAGCAGTTCGGTGTCGGCCAGCCGGACCCGGTCCCCGGTGGTCGGGCCGTACAGTTCGGCGTAATGCTTGCGGGTGATCCGGTGTGCCATGTCAGGAACCCTGCTGCGAATCGAGGAAACCCTTGTCGCGCAGCCTGTTCAGCAGCACGGGGTCGAGCATTCCGCTGGTGTCGGTGTTGGTGACGTCGTTCTGGCCGATCACTGTGCGCTCGCCGCCGTAGCTGGTCAGCGAGACCTCCTGCCTCTCACCGGGTTCGAACCGGACTGCGGTGCCCGACGGGATGTCGAGTCGCATGCCGAACGCGGCCGCCCGATCGAATCGCAGCGCGCGGTTGACTTCGAAGAAGTGGAAATGCGAGCCGACCTGGACGGGACGGTCCCCGGTGTTCTCGACGGTCACGGTGGCCGCTGTGCGTCCTGCGTTGAGCTCCAATTCTCCGTCGCACGGCAGGACCTCGCCAGGGATCACGTCGGGCCCGGCAGCCGGCTTGGTGCCCGGACCGATCGCGTCGTGCACGGTCACCAGCTTCTGGCCGTCGTCGAAGAACGCCTCGACCTGTATCGAACCCAGTAGGGAGGTCACGCCGGGCATGACGTCGTCGTCGGTGAGCACGGTGGCGCCGTGAGCGGCGGCCTCGGCCACCGACGCGCCCGCGCGGGCGGCTTCGACCACCTCGTCGGCGATCAGGGCCCGCGCCTCGGCGTAGCTGAGGGTCAGGCCCGCAGCGCGGCGCTTGCGGGCCAGCTCCGCAGCGAGGAACAGCAGCAACCGGTCTTCGTCTTTGGGGGTCAGATGCATGTCAGCCCGTGATCCCCGCGGCCCACGGGTAGTCGCGCAAGTACGGATCGGGTTCGATCGGTGCGGGTGACTCCCACACCTGGTAGATCAGGCCGTCCTCGGCGACGCGGCCGATCCGCGCGGTCTTGGTCACGTGGTGGTTCTCGCCGTCGACAGTCATCGACCCCTCGGGCGCGGTGATCGTGACGCCATCGGCCGCGTTCTGGATCTCGGGCACGGCGAACGAATCCGCTTTCTCCACCATGGCTTTCCACAGCATCACGGCGGCGTACGCCGATTCCATCGGATCGGAGGTCACCCGGTCGGCGCCGAAGCGTTTCTTGAAGTTCTCGACGAATGTGGTGTTCCGCGGCGAGTCCAGCGTCTGGTAGTAGTTCCACGAGGAGAGCTGGCCGATCAGGGTGGGCGCGCCGATGCTGCGTACCTCCTCCTCGCCGACGCACATCGACATCACGGGCATGGCCTCGGCGGTCAGACCGGAGTTGCGGTACTCGCGGAAGAAGGCGACCAACGAATCACCCACCACCACGTTGAACACCGCGTCCGCGTCGGCGGTGCGGATCTTGTTGACGATCGTGGAGAAGTCGGTGCTGCCCAGCGGCGTGTAGTCCTCACCCTTGATCTCGATGCCGTTGGCCTGCGCGTAGGCCTTCACGATCGCGTTGGAGGTGCGCGGGAAGACGTAGTCGCTGCCCACCAGGTACAGCGACTTCACCCCCTGCTCTTTGAGGTAGTCCAGTGATGGGATGATCTGCTGGTTGGTGGTCGCCCCGGTGTAGAAGATGTTCGGCGAGCTTTCCAGCCCTTCGTACTGCTGACCGTAATACAGCAGCGCGTTGGCGTCCTCGAAGACCGGCAGCATGGCCTTGCGGCTGGCAGATGTGTAGCCACCGAAAACGACTGCCACACAATCGGACTGCACAAGCTTCTGAGCTTTCTCGGCGAACACGGTCGGTTCCGACGCGCCGTCTTCGCCGATGAGCTGCAGTTGCTTACCCAATACGCCGCCGGAGGCGTTCACCTCTTCGACGGCCATGACGATCGCGTCGCGGATCACCGACTCGCTGACCGCCAGACCGCCGGACAGCGAGTTGACGGCGCCCACCTTCACCGTGTCGCCGGAGGTGTCGACACAGCTCGCCTGTGCTGCGACGGCGCTGTCGTCGCCTGCCCGGCTACCACACCCGGCGGCCAACAGCGCCGTCACTGCGAGCACGGCGACTGACCCGCGGCGCAGCCCGCTCGTCGAACGTTTCGATGACCTGAACATCTTCAATGCCCTTTGCTTCGTGCTGTCGGTTCGGGCACTGCGCTGTGCCAAGTGTCGGTTTCCGCCAGCGTAGAAACGGTGCATGCCCGGTGCCTATGGGAGGAATCTCCCAATTCGCCGAACGGTTTTCGCGACCGCCTCGGCTTGGAAACCTCGCGGAAACATCGGCTGCTGATGATGACCGCACACAACGGGGTCAGTCGAAGGAAGCGTGCGATGTCCGGCATCTACGGTGACGTGCTGAGCAGTGGCGCCAGTCTGGAGACCCGTGCCCACGGCCTGCTCGAGACGCTGTCGGCGCGCGCGCAATCCTCGGCTTCGGCGATCTGTCTGTGGGATCCGATCCAGCGCAAGCACGTCGGCGTGGCCAACCACGATTATCCCGACACGGTGATGGAGCACTTTAACAGCTGGTTCGTCGAGAACGATCCGCTGTTCGATGCCATGCGGGTGCACGGACTCGGCGCCCTGCGTTGGCGGGACTTCCCCGAGTACCGCAGTGGATACTCGGTCAACAACGTCTTCCGGCCGGCCGGATTCGACGAGGGCCTGTCGGCGCGGCTGATCACCAGCGACGGAACCTATGTCGGCACCATTCACGTCAATTGTGACGACGCGCGGTTTCCCCGTGACCAGGACGTGGTCGAGATCAACACCCTGCGCCGACAGATGGCCGAGCAGCTGGACTTCTCGCTGAGGCCCCGGATGGTCGCCGAGCTGATCGCCCCCGATGCCCAGGCCTGGGCCGTCGACGACTTCGGGCGAGCGCACCTGTTGCGGTGTGGCGACCTGTTCGAGCAGGCGCTGGACCCGGCTCTGATCGGTGATCTCGCTGCGGCGTTTTTGAAGTCGGCGGTCGGGGTCAGGCCCGATGTGCTGCGCCACCACGACGGGGTGTCCTGGTTGCACGTACGGCGGATCGCCACGGCCGCACGGTATCGGGGCGACAGCCTCGGCGCGGTGCTGCTGGTGACTCGCAGCCCGCTACCGATGAGTGTCACGCCGCGGGAACTCGACGCGCTCACGCTGGCGGTGTGCGGGTTGACCAACGGTCAGATCGCCGCACAACTGTTCATCAGCGCACGTACGGCCGGCCATCATTTGGAAAGCGCTTCGGCCAAGCTCGGTGCGGCCAACCGCGCGGCGTGTGCCTCCCGGGCCGTCTCGCTGGGGCTTCTGTCAGCCGACGTGTTGCTGAATGTGTGTGGCCGGGAATCGATTGCCGTCTGAGCAGGTGATGTCGTCGCCGTGTGAGGCTTCACGGATTTCGTCAGGGCAGGATCGGCGCCGGGTGCGGCAGTGGGTGGGCGCCCTGCGGGCGTAATCCGTCGAAGATGATGGCGAGGTAGCGCTGCCACAATAAAGGCGCTGGGGCGGAGAGGTTTTCGACCACATGAATCGGCGCGCACATCATGAGGAAGACATCTGCTTCGGTGATGTCGGACCGGATGGCTCCCGCGTCGCGGGCCCGGTCGACGAGAGCGCCGAGGCGGGCGTGCAAGTGATCTCGGACTTCGGTCACCCGGGGATCCTTCCCGCTCTCCGATTGGAGGAACGTCAGATCGTGCCGTTGCCGCTGATCGGCCGCCACGGTCAGGAACTCCATCAGAGCCGCGCCCGGATCCTCGGCGTGGGCCAGCTCATCCGCGGCCTCGGCGAGCGTCGCGATGTGCCGGCACACAATGGCCGCGATCAAGTCCTCTTTCGTGGGGAAGTGCCGAAATACCGTGCCTTTGGCGACGCCCGCGCGGCGGGCGATATCGGCCACCGAGGCGGAGGCGCCGCGTTCGGCGAATTCTGCTTCCGCAGCGCTCAACAGCGACTCGCGGTTGCGCGCCGCATCCGCTCGAAGATTCACTGCCCGAGAATATCAAGTTGACCAATCGGTCACCTTGTGGTTGTCTCGATTGAACATGACCAATCGGTCACCTTAACGGTCGGTAGTGAAAACACCTGGAGCACAGATGAAGATGGACGGCACCACGGCACTTGTCACCGGAGCCAACCGAGGAATCGGCCGCGCCTTTGCGATCGAGCTGATCCGGCGTGGCGCCAAGGTCTACGCGGGCGCGCGGCGTCCCGAGCTCGTCGACATCCCTGACGTGGAAGTGCTTCGGCTCGACATCACCGACCAATCATCGGTCGACGCGGCTGCTGGGTCCGCCGCGGACGTGGACCTCCTGATCAACAACGCCGCAGACACCGCCGGCGGAAAGCTGGTCACCGGCGATTTGACTGCCATCCGGTCGACCATGGATTCGAACTACTATGGCACTCTTGCAATGATCCGGGCCTTCGCGCCCATCCTGGCGCGCAACGGCGGCGGCGCGATCCTCAATGTGTTGTCGGCGGCGGCATGGATGACGGTCGAGGGCAATACCGCTTATGCCGCAGCCAAATCCGCGCAATGGGGCTTGACGAACGGCGTGCGTGTCGAACTTGCCGGGCAGGGAACCCATGTCGCCGCATTGGTGCCCGGACTGGTTGGAACCCAGACGCTGTTCGACTTCGCGAGCCGCAACGGAATCGAACTCCCAGAAGGTGTGGTGATCGATCCTGCCGATCTGGTGCGGCTGGCGCTCGATGGTCTGGAAGCCGGTGACCTCGAGATCATGGACCCGTTGTCGGCTGATGCGAAAGCCGCACTGGCCGGGCCGCCGCGCCCCCTCGCACTGGGGTGAGCGAGCGGTTCCGCAGGCGGATGCCGGACCGGGCGCCCCTCTGGACCCAGACCGGGGCACCGTGCCGACGCTGCCGAAGATGCCCGCCGAAATCCGCGTCACGGCGGTGATCGAGAGCTGATATGCCCCACGGTGTTCGCGCTCCGATGCCGACAGGAGAGGATTCGGCGGGGAATAACCGCTCGCGGGTCACGCTTGAGTGGTGCATGACGTTCACACTCTCTGGTGACTCTGCCCTGCTCAAGCCGATTCAGGTCGGAGCCACTGCCGCGGCGAACCGAATCTTCATGGCGCCGCTGACGAGATCGCGCGCCGACGCCGACGGCACGCCGTCGTCGCTGGCTGCGGAGTACTACTCGCAGCGTGCCGAAGCCGGTCTGATCATCAGCGAGGCCACCGCGGTCTGTGAGCAGGCCAACGGCGCCTACGTGAACACTCCCGGGTTGTACACCGACAGGCAGCAGGACGCCTGGGCTGAGATCGCGTCGGCGGTACACCGCGCCGGGGGCAAGATGTTCGTCCAGCTGTGGCACGTCGGCCGCATGGCACATCCCGAGATCAGCGGATTCGAGAACGTGGGTCCGTCGGCGATCGCTGCGGAGCTGCTGGCGCACACTCCCTCTGGGAAGAAGTCGTTGCCCGTGCCCCGCGCGCTCACGACCGGCGAGATCGCGGAAATCATCGGACAGTTCCGCGCCGCCGCGCGCCGTGCCGTCGACGCCGGCATGGACGGTGTCGAAATTCACTCGGCCAATGGGTATCTGCTTCACGAGTTCCTGTCCGACGTTGTCAACCAGCGCACCGATGCCTACGGCGGATCGCCGCAGAACAGGGCCCGGTTCACCGCCGAGGTCGTCGAAGCGGTCGCCGCCGAGATCGGACCGGATCGCGTCGGTTTGCGCATCTCGCCCGGAAACACCGCCGGGGACATGACCGAGGTCGACCAGATCAGCGCTTACGAATTGCTTCTGTGCCGCATTGCGTCGCTGAACATCGCCTACCTGCATGTGGTGAGTGAACCCTCGACGCCCACATTCGCCGCGATCCGCACCCAGTGGGAGGGGACGTTGGTGCTCAACACCCCCCGCGCCGTCGACACCGATTTCGAGCTGCTGGCCAATCTGGCCGACTGGGGAGTGATCGGAGCCGCCGCGGTGGGCAGAGCGTTCCTGGCCACCCCTGATCTGATCGAGCGCCTGAAGCTCGGCGCCGAGCCGAACGTGCCGGATGTGGCGACGTTCTACGCCCCCGGGCCCGTCGGATACATCGACTATCCGACGCTTGACGAATGGGTGACGCCCCGGTCGGCGTAGGTGTGAACCGGTCGACCGGCGGGAAACACCCGAGGCATGGCTACCTATCGTGTTCTGAACCCCAAGGGCGAAGTCGTCGACACCAAGGACATCGAAAGCGCCGATCATGCGCACGCCTGGTTCGTCGACCAGAAAGCCGACAACTCCGAGTTGGGATGGCGGATGGAAGTCGAGCACGACGGCGAGTGGTCGTTCTTCGACGACACCGAAGGCTCGCCCGACTAACCGTTCCTCCGCGAGCAGACACAAACTCGCACGATCCACGCCCGAATCGTGCGAGTTTGTGTCTGCTCGCGGAAGAGATCCGTCCAGAGTGCCCAACCAAGCGGTTGGGCGAGGCTGCTAGCATCGCGCACAGAGGAGCAGCCTCCCCGCGGGTGTAGATCCGCGAAACCCCTGAAGAGGACCTGGAGAACGCATGTCCGAAGAAGCCTTCATCTACGAGGCCATCCGCACCCCGCGCGGCAAGCAGCGCGGCGGCGCCCTGAACGAGATCAAGCCCGTCAACCTGGTCGTCGGCCTGATCGACGAGATCCGCACCCGCTTCCCTGACCTGGACGAGACGCTGATCAGCGACCTGATCCTCGGCGTCGTCTCGCCGGTCGGTGACCAGGGTGGCGACATCGCCCGCACCGCGGGACTGGTCGCGAACCTGCCGGAGACCACCGGCGGTGTGCAGCTCAATCGGTTCTGCGCGTCCGGCCTGGAGGCCGTCAACATGGCCGCGCAGAAGGTGCGCTCGGGCTGGGACGACCTGGTGCTCGCCGGCGGTGTCGAGTCCATGAGCCGTGTCCCGATGGGCTCTGACGGCGGCGCCTGGGCAGCCGACCCGGAGACCAACTACCGCATCGGCTTCGTCCCGCAGGGCATCGGCGCCGACCTGATCGCGACCATCGAGGGCTTCTCCCGTGAGGACGTCGACACCTATGCGGCACGCTCGCAGGAGCGCGCCGCTGCCGCGTGGTCGGGTGGCTACTTCGCCAAGTCCGTCGTCCCGGTCAAAGACCAGAACGGTCTCGTCGTGCTCGACCATGACGAGCACATCCGTCCCGGCACCACCGTCGAGAGCCTGAGCAAGCTCAAGTCCGCGTTCGAAGGCGTAGGCGCGATGGGCGGGTTCGACGACGTGGCGCTGCAGAAGTACCACTTCGTCGAGAAGATCAACCACGTCCACACCGGCGGTAACAGCTCGGGCATCGTCGACGGCGCCGCGCTGGTGCTCATCGGTTCCGAGGCTGCGGGCACGTCGCAGGGCCTGACCCCGCGGGCGCGCATCGTGGCCACCGCAACCAGCGGCGCCGACCCGGTCATCATGCTGACGGGCCCGACCCCGGCGACCAGGAAGGTGCTCGACCGAGCAGGCCTGACGGTCGATGACATCGACCTGTTCGAGCTCAACGAGGCCTTCGCCTCGGTGGTGCTGAAGTTCCAGAAGGACCTCAACATTCCGGACGAGAAGCTCAACGTCAACGGTGGCGCGATCGCGATGGGCCACCCGCTGGGCGCCACCGGCGCCATGATCACCGGAACCATGGTCGACGAGCTGGAGCGCCGGGGCGCCCGGCGCGCGCTGATCACGCTGTGCGTCGGCGGCGGCATGGGTGTCGCGACCATCATCGAGCGAGTCTGAGCACGGGTCTGAAGGGACTAAAAGGACATGGCAGAGAACACCATTCAGTGGGACAAGGATGCCGACGGCATCGTCACCCTGACGCTGGACGACCCGACGGGCTCGGCCAACGTCATGAACGAGCACTACAAGGAGTCCATGCATAACGCCGTGGAACGCCTTGTGGCCGAGAAGGATTCGATCACCGGCGTGGTGATCGCCAGCGCGAAGAAGACGTTCTTCGCCGGCGGTGACCTCAAGGGCATGATGAACGTCGGCCCGGACAACGCGGCCGAGTCGTTCGCCGAGGTCGAGTTCATCAAAGCCGACCTGCGCAAGTTGGAGACCCTGGGCAAGCCCGTCGTCGCGGCCATCAACGGCGCAGCGCTCGGCGGCGGCCTGGAGATCGCGCTGGCGTGTCACCACCGCATCGCCGCCGACGTCAAGGGCGTGGTGATCGGCCTGCCCGAGGTGACGCTGGGTCTGCTGCCCGGTGGAGGCGGCGTGGCACGTACCGTGCGCATGTTCGGCATCCAGAAGGCCTTCATGGAGGTCCTCTCGCAGGGCACCCGGTTCAAGCCGGGCAAGGCCAAGGAGGTCGGCCTGGTCGACGAATTGGTCGGCAGCGTCGACGAGTTGATCCCCGCCGCGAAGGCGTGGATCAAGGCGAATCCTGACGCGCACACCCAGCCGTGGGACCAGAAGGGCTACAAGATGCCCGGCGGCACCCCGTCGAGCCCCGGACTGGCCTCCATCCTGCCGTCCTTCCCGGCGCTGCTGCGCAAGCAGCTCAAGGGTGCGCCGATGCCGGCTCCGCGGGCCATCCTGGACGCGGCCGTCGAGGGTGCGCAGGTCGACTTCGACACCGCCACCCGCATCGAGAGCCGCTACTTCGTCGGCCTGGTCACCGGCCAGACTGCCAAGAACATGATCCAGGCGTTCTTCCTGGATCTACAGGCCATCAACGGCGGCGCCTCGCGGCCGGACGGTATCGAGCCGGTCAAGATCAACAAGATCGGTGTGCTGGGCGCGGGCATGATGGGCGCGGGTATCGCCTATGTGTCGGCCAAGGCCGGTTATGACGTGGTGCTCAAGGACGTCACGATCGAAGCAGCCGAAAAGGGCAAGGCCTACTCGGAGAAGATCGAGGCCAAGGCGCTCGAGCGCGGTCGCACCTCCAAGGAGAAGTCCGACGCGCTGCTGGCCCGGATCACCCCGACCGCCGATGCCGCCGATCTCAAGGGTGTCGACTTCGTGATCGAGGCTGTCTTCGAGAACCAGGACCTCAAGCACAAGGTGTTCCAGGAGATCGAGGACATCGTCGAGCCGAACGCGCTGCTGGGCTCCAACACCTCCACACTGCCGATCACCGGTCTGGCGACCGGTGTGAAGCGCCAGGAGGACTTCATCGGCATCCACTTCTTCTCCCCGGTCGACAAGATGCCGCTGGTGGAGATCATCAAGGGTGAGAAGACCTCCGACGAGGCGCTGGCCCGGGTATTCGACTACACGCTGGCGATCGGGAAGACCCCGATCGTGGTCAACGACAGCCGTGGCTTCTTCACCTCGCGCGTCATCGGCACCTTCGTCAACGAGGCGCTGGCGATGCTGGGCGAGGGTGTGCCCGCGGCCAGCATCGAGCAGGCCGGTTCGCAGGCCGGCTACCCGGCGGCGCCGCTGCAGCTCTCCGACGAGCTGAACCTCGAACTGATGCAGAAGATCGCTACCGAGACCCGCAAGGCCACCGAAGCTGCCGGCGGCACCCACGAGCCGCATCCGGCCGAGGCCGTCGTGAACAAGATGATCGAGATCGGTCGTCCCTCGCGGCTCAAGGGCGCAGGCTTCTACGAGTACGTCGACGGCAAGCGCGTCGGTCTGTGGTCGGGACTCGCCGAGACCTTCGGCTCCGGCAAGGCCGATATTCCGTTGCAGGACATGATCGATCGCATGCTGTTCGCCGAGGCTCTGGAGACCCAGAAATGCCTTGACGAGGGCGTGCTCACCTCGACCGCCGATGCGAACATCGGCTCCATCATGGGGATCGGCTTCCCGCCGTACACCGGTGGAAGCGCGCAATTCATCGTCGGCTACCAGGGTGAGCTCGGTGTGGGTAAAGAGGCGTTCGTCGCCCGTGCCAAGCAGTTGGCCGAGCGTTACGGCGAGCGGTTCAACCCGCCGGCGTCGCTTACGTCGTAATCGCTGACGCGAAGCCCCTGCGACCCCAAGGCCCGGTCGCGGGGGCTTCTGCGTGTCAGCGTCATCGGTTGGTCTGCCGGGTTATCGAGTACCGCGCCGGCTTCGGGTTGCTCGGACTGCAGAGGATCGTGCCGGTTCGACGCCGTGTGCGAGGCCGTTGGCGGAATGTACACCGGCGAGGAAGGGCAACACCGTCCGGAACGCCGGGATGTTCGCAAACTTGAGCCGGATCCTGCGCACTCGGGACAACCGTCGGAAATACATGTCAGCCATGTTGGTCCAGTCGGGGGCACGCAGACAGTGGCCCTAGTGCCGATATTCATTAAGATAGTGCCATGCACACCGTGGCGATTCTCGCCTATGACGGGATGTCCGGATTCGAGTCGGGCATGGCAGCGGAGATCTTTGGCATGACCGAGCTGTCGGAGCGCTTCTCGGCCGGCTTGGTCAGGCCGTGGTACTCGGTGAAACTGTGCTCAGAGCCCAAGGAGATCCGGCTTCTCGGTGGAGCAGTCATTCGCACGTCGTACGGCCTCGATGACCTGGCCGCGGCGGACACCATCGTGATCCCCAGTGTCCGAGACGTGAGCGAGCCGATTTCGCAACCGCTCATTGAAGCCATCAGGACGGCCGACGCGCGCGACGCGCGACTGGTGTCGATCTGCTCCGGCGCTTTCGCCCTGGCCGCGGCCGGGGCGCTCGACGGACGCCGTGCCACCACGCACTGGATCTACACGGATCTGCTGGGGCAGCGCTATCCCGGTATCGATATCGACCCCACTCCGTTGTACGTCGACAACGGGCGGGTCCTCACAAGCGCAGGATGCGCGGCGGGCCTGGATCTGTGTCTGCACATCGTGCGGTCCGACCACGGCGGTCGGGTGGCCAACGATGTGGCGCGCCGACTGGTGATCGCACCGCACCGGGCGGGTGGGCAGGCGCAGTACATCGAGACCCCGGTTCCGGAGCCTGCGGACGACGGTCGAATCGCGGCCGGAATAGCCTGGGCTCTGGCCAATCTCGACAGGCCCATCACTCTCGACGAGATGGCGGAGCGTTCGGCGATGTCGCGGCGGAGCTATCTTCGCCAGTTCGCCAAGGCGACCGGGACCACCCCGATCAGGTGGTTGATCACCCAGCGTGTCCAAGCCAGCCTCGCGCTGCTCGAAGCGAGCTCGCTGTCCGTCGAGCAGATCGCGGCTCGGGTCGGGTTCGAGTCGCCCGCGACCTTCCGGCATCACTTCGTCCGGCAGATGCGCACCACGCCGAGCGACTACCGCTGCGCTTTCACCGGACCAACTGTCAGGGACTCGGGGCCGACCACACACCGCAAATACTGACGCGATCGTCATGGCGGTCGGGTTCATTCGCCGCATGACGCCGTGGCCGCGGTCGGTGAGACCGCCGGCCGCCCGTTCGAATGGCAGATTCGGCTCCCCGTGAGGGGGTCGTGCCACGCGGACTCCGCTAAGCCGTTTACCATTCGTTGCCAGCGCTGCGTGATCGCGGCGAATCTGCAGAGGTGAGGGTCGGACGGTGCAGGTTACGGGCAGTAAGCCGACTACTAACCTCTTCCGTCTTCTCATTCAGGCTTTGCCAGATGTGACATCTCACGTGCACTTTACGTCAGGAATAGCGTGCATTCCGGTGCCCTAATTATTGTGCGCGCAAAAAAAATCGCGATTACGCAACCGCGGTCACAGCCGATGACTTAGGCTCGCGCTGCTGGATGCGGATCTAGCAGAAGGTGCGCATTCAGCAAACTACAGCGTAAAAAAATACGGCGTAGTACGGCGGTGCGTGACGAGGGGCGACGTCACGTCGCCGAAGCATGGTCGATCGCAGCTCAAGCGTCCTGAGGTGCTGATCGACTCGACGGGACTGACGCCGTGGCAAACGGAGGATAGTCATGTCTTCGACCCGCGCCCGGCACCGCGTCCCGCGTACAGACCGCACCTCCCCAGGGCCCGAGTTCTGGGCCGCTCGGGACCTCGTCGACAGCTCCGGCGGCCAAGCCCGGCACGCGCGAGCCGATGCGTCGGGGTTCGCACTCCCGATCGGACGAGTCGGAGCGCTCGCCGTCTCACTCGGGATCGGGCTGGCTGTCGCCAACTCGGCGGGCGTCGCGTATGCGGACAGCGATTCGGATACTCCGGTTGCCTCGGGTTCGAACGATGCCGAGTCAACGTCGACAGAACCGCGAGCAGACACGAGCACTGGTGACGAATCTGAATCTGAATCCGACTCCGACACGGGGGAAGTCGAGGCCGATCCCGACGATGAGGCGGAGGACGGTGATGAGGGCGCGTCAGGTGACACGGACCCAGACGTGCCGCCGTCCGACGAGGATGATCCGGTAGAGGCCGACCTCGGCGCAGACGATGGATCTGAGCAGCCCCCGCTGAGCGAGACACCCACTGAAGAATCCTCCCCGCCGGCGGATCCCGACGACGCGCCGGTCGGCTGGTCACCTGCCGGGGATTCCGGCGAGGCACCGCCCGTCGAAGAGTCCGTAGCCGAGCAAGACGAGTCGTCCCTCGGTCCCGTCGACGAGGCAATGCCGGTGTCCGACAGCCTGATCGCCTCCGACGAAGCGACCACTGGCGCGCCGACGTCGCAGGCAAGCGTGACGCCCGACGCGTCGGAACCACCAGCCGAGGAGGCAGCGGAATCGGTCGACGTGTTCACCGCGCTGATCACCGGAATCGCCTCACCGTTGGTCGATCCCGCCACGCCCGCTCGGGCTCCCTGGTTCGATGCGTTGTTGGCCTGGGTCCGGCGCCAGATCAGCCACACGTTCTTCAACGAGTCTCCGGAGTGGGGACCAGTCACAAGCCAACAGGCCGTGACGGGGCAGGTCATCATCGATCTGGCTGCTCGCGATCCCAACGGTGATCCGTTGACCTACACCATCATTGCGCCCGAACACGGAACGGTGTTCAGGGATCCGCTCACCGGCAAGTTCGTGTACACCCCCAACAGCGTGGTGACCGGCAGTCCGCTGGTGGACAGCTTCAAGGTCGTCATCAGCGACTCATCCGAACATCTCAGGGGGCTCGCTGGCGTCGTCCAGGGAGTCCTGCATTTCCTGGCCCGCGCGATCGGCATCGCCGAACGCGACGACGTGACGTTGTTGATTCCCGTCGTAGCCAATCCGATCGTCGAGGCACCGCCGGTGGTTGTCGTGTCCCCGGCAGCCGGCGGCACCACAGGTACTGCGATCACGGTGAGCCCGATCGTGGTGATCACCGACCTGGACTCCGAGAAGCTTGCGTCGGCAACGGTGAAGATCAACGACCCTGCGAGCGGTGATGTGCTGGGTTGGGGCACGCTTCCGACCGGAGTCACGGCAACGACCGGAAACGGTTCGGTGACCTTCACCGGCGCCGCGTCGGTCGCGGCGTACCAGCAGCTCCTGCAATCGGTGACGCTGACCTCGACCGCGATCGGCGTCAAGACGATCTCCTTCTCGGTGATCGATGACCAGGGCAATGTCAATGCGGTACCGGCGGGCACCGTCGTGACGGTGCTCGGGTTGCCCGTGGAGATGCCACCCCTCGTGGTTGTCTCTCCGGTGGCCGCCGGCACCGTGGGTTCACCGGTCACGCTCAGCCCGATCGTGGTGATCACCGACCTCGATTCGGACGAGCTGGACTCGGCCACCGTCACTGTCAACAACCCTGGTGCCGGAGATGTTCTGGGGTACGGAGCGATGCCGGAGGGAGTGCACGCCGTTTACAGCGACGGAGTGTTGACCTTCACCGGTCGTGCCTCGATCGACGACTACCGCCAGCTGCTGGCGTCGGTGACGTTGACGTCCTCGGGTGCCGGGCTGAAGTCGGTGAGCTTTGCGGTTGTCGACTCCGAGGGCAACGCGAGTGTGGTCCCAGCCGCTACTGCTGTCACAGTGGTGGGGTTGCCGGTACAGACACCACCCCTGGTGGTCGTCTCGCCGGTGGCGGGCGGTATCACCGGGTCGCCGATCACGGTGAGTCCGATTGTCGTTGTCACCGACCTGGACTCTGACGAGTTGGATGCGGCCACGGTTGTGCTCACGGATCCGGTCGCCGGCGATGTGCTGGGGTACGGGTCGTTGCCGACCGGTGTCGAGGCGAGTTACGCCGACGGGGTGTTGACGTTCACGGGGCGTGCCTCGGTTGACGATTACCGTCAGTTGCTGGCGTCGGTGACCCTGACATCCACAGGCGCGGGACTGAAGGCGGTGAGCTTTGCGGTCACCGACGCCGACGGCAACACCAGCGCGGTGCCGGCGGGCACGGTGGTGACCGTGTTGGGCATTCCGGGTATCTCGATAACTCCGGTTTTAGTAGTGTCGCCCGTGGCGGCAGGGTCTGTCGGATCACCGATCACGGTGAGCCCGATCGTGGTGATCACCGATCTGGACTCCGATGAGTTGGACTCTGCCACTGTAGTTCTGGGAAATCCGGTGGAAGGAGACACCCTCGGCTACGGCGAACTTCCGGACGGTGTGGAAGCAAGCTACGCCGACGGCGTCTTGACATTCACCGGGACTGCGTCGGTAGCGGTGTATCAGCAGCTTCTGCAGTCGGTCACGCTCACCTCGAGCACACCCGGCCTGAAGGCAGTGAGCTTCGGTGTGGTCGATGGGTCGGGCAATGGCAGCGCCGTGGCGGCTGCCACCGTGGTTACCGTCTTGGGCGCGCCCGGCGTGTCGATCGCCCCGGTGATCGTGACCACTCCCGTGGCTGCCGGCAGCACGGGATCTGCCGTCGTGGTGAGTCCGATCGTGGTGATCACCGATCTGGACTCGGACCAATTGAGTTCGGCCACAGTCACAGTGAAGGATCCATCGCCCGACGATGTGTTGGGCTGGGGGAGCATCCCGGCTGGTGTCGATGTCAGTTACGTCGACGGCGTCCTGAGCTTCACTGGTGCCGCATCGGTGGACGAGTACCGGCAGTTGCTGCAATCGGTGACGCTGACCTCCGCGGGTGCCGGCTTGAAGTCGGTCACTTTCGCGGTGACCGACGCGCAGGGCAACACCTCCGCGGTGCCGGCGGGCACGGTGGTGACCGTGTTGGGTGTTCCCGGGGTATCAATACCGCCCGTCCTGGCCGTGCTACCGGCGGCAGCGGGTACGGCCGGATCGCCGATCAAGGTCAGCCCGATCGTCGTCATCACCGACTTGGACTCGAACCAGATCGACAGGGCCACAGTCACACTCTCCGAGTCATCATCCGGTGACGCGTTCGGTTATGGCCCGCTCCCCACGGGCGTGGACGTGACCTTCGCAGACGGAGTCTTGACGTTCAGTGGTCGAGCTTCGGCAGAGGTATACCGGCAACTGTTGCAATCGGTGACGTTGTCCTCGACGTCTGCAGGAATGAAGGTGGTGAGCTTCTCGGTCACTGATGCCGATGGCAACATCAGTGCAGTGCCCGCGAGCACGGTAGTGACTGTGCTGGGCCTCCCGGCAGTTTCCCTCCCGCCAGTGGTGGTGGTCGCTCCGGTGGCGGCCGGCACCGTTGGTTCTCCGATCAGGGTCAGTCCGGTCGTGGTGATAACGGATCTGGATTCTGAGGAGATCGGTTCGGCCGCAGTCACTATCAACGATCCAGCGGCGGGTGATGTGCTCGCCTGGGGCAGTGTCCCCGAGGGGATCTCCGCGGCGTACGCCGGCGGGGTGTTGACATTTAGCGGGTCTGCCTCGGTGGCGGTGTATCAGCAGTTGTTGCAGTCTGTGACGTTGACCTCGACGGGTGCGGGCCTGAAGTCGGTGTCGTTTGTGGTGGTTGATGCCGACGGCAACGCCAGTGCGGTGCCGGCGGCCACGGTGGTGACAGTGGTCGGGTTGGCTTCTGAGGTGGCGCCGTTGGTGGTGGTGTCGCCGGTGGCGGCCGGCAGCGCCGGGTCGCCGATGACGGTCAGTCCGGTCGTGGTGATCACCGATCTGGACTCTGATCAGATCGGTTCGGCCACAGTCACGGTGAACAATCCGTCGGCCGGTGATGTTCTCTCCTGGGGCGGTCTGCCGACCGGTGTGGATGTGCACTACGCCGACGGGGTGTTGACGTTCACCGGGTCTGCGTCGGTGGAGATCTACCAGCAACTTCTGCAGTCGGTGAAGTTGACCTCGACGGGTGCGGGGTTGAAGTCGGTCAGCTTCGCCGTGACCGACGCCCAGGGCAACACGAGCACGGTGCCGGCGGGCACTGTGGTGACGATCGTCGGGTTGGCGACCGAGGTGCCGCCGTTGGTGGTGGTCTCGCCCGTGGCGGCCGGGGCGGTGGGGGCGCCGATCACGGTGAGCCCGGTCGTGGTGATCACTGACCTGGATTCTGATCAGATCGGTTCGGCCACTGTCACGGTGAATAACGCGTCGGCCGACGATGTGCTCGGTTGGGGTTCAGTGCCGGAGGGGATCTCCGCGGCGTACTCCGGCGGTGTTCTCACATTCACGGGCGCCGCGTCGGTGGCGGTGTATCAGCAGTTGTTGCAGTCTGTGACGTTGACCTCGACGGGTGCGGGCCTGAAGTCGGTGTCGTTTGTGGTGGTTGATGCCGACGGCAACGCCAGTGCGGTGCCGGCGGCCACGGTGGTCACGGTGGTCGGGTTGGCTTCTGAGGTGGCGCCGTTGGTGGTGGTCTCCCCGGTGGCGGCCGGCAGCGCCGGGTCGCCGATCACGGTCAGCCCGATCGTGGTCATCACCGACCTGGACTCTGAGGAGATCGGCTCGGCGACAGTCACGATCAACGATCCAGCCGCCGGTGATGTGCTCGGTTGGGGTGCGGTGCCGGAGGGGATCTCCGCGGAATACTCCGGCGGTGTATTGACGTTCACCGGCACTGCCTCGGTGGCGGTGTATCAGCAGTTGTTGGCGTCGGTGACGTTGACCTCGACGGGTGCGGGGTTGAAGTCGGTAAGCTTCACGGTGGTCGATGGTGAGGGCAATGCCAGTTCGGTGCCGGCGGGCACGGTCGTGACGATCGTCGGGTTGGCTACCGAGGTGCCGCCGTTGGTGGTGGTCTCGCCGGTGGCGGCCGGCAGCGCCGGGTCGCCGATCGCAGTGAGCCCGATCGTGGTCATCACCGATCTGGACTCCGATGAGTTGGACTCCGCCACTGTGGTTCTGGGAAATCCGGTGGAAGGAGACACCCTCGGCTACGGCGAACTTCCGGGCGGAGTGGAAGCAAGCTACGCCGACGGCGTCTTGACATTCACCGGGACTGCGTCGGTAGCGGTGTATCAGCAGCTTTTGCAGTCGGTCACGCTCACCTCGAGCACACCCGGCCTGAAGTCGGTGTCGTTTGCGGTGGTCGATGGTGGCGGCAATGCCAGTTCGGTGCCGGCGGGCACTGTGGTCACGGTGGTCGGTCTGGCTTCTGAGGTGCCGCCGTTGGTGGTGGTCTCCCCGGTAGCGGCTGGCAGCGCCGGGTCACCGATCACGGTGAGCCCGATCGTGGTGATCACCGACCTGGACTCGGATGAGATCGACTCGGCCACAGTCACCCTGAATGATCCGGCGGCCGGTGACGAGCTCGGGTGGGGTGCGGTGCCGGACGGGATTTCCGCGGCGTACTCGGGCGGGGTGTTGACGTTCACCGGCACTGCCTCGGTGGCGGCATATCAGCAGTTGCTTCAGTCGGTGACCTTGACCTCGACGGGTGCGGGCCTGAGGTCGGTCAGCTTCGCCGTGACCGACGCGCAGGGCAACACGAGTGCGGTGCCGGCGGGCACGGTGGTCACGGTGGTCGGACTGGCTTCTGAGGTGCCGCCGTTGGTGGTGGTGTCCCCGGTGGCGGCCGGCAGCGCCGGTTCGCCGATCACGGTCAGCCCCATCGTAGTCATCACCGACCTGGACTCGGAGCAGATCGGCTCGGCGACAGTCACGGTGAATAACGCGTCGGCCGGCGATGTGCTCGGTTGGGGACCCAGTGCCGGAGGGCATCTCCGCGGAATACTCCGGCGGCGTCCTCACATTTACCGGCGCCGCGTCGGTGGCGGTGTATCAGCAGTTGTTGCAGTCGGTGACGTTGACCTCGACGGGTGCGGGCCTGAAGTCGGTGTCTTTCATGGTGGTTGACGGTGGCGGCAACACGAGCACGGTGCCGGCGGGCACGGTGGTCACGGTGGTCGGGCTGGCTTCTGAGGTGCCGCCGTTGGTGGTGGTCTCGCCGGTGGCGGCCGGCAGCGCCGGGTCGCCGATCACGGTCAGTCCGAACGTGGTGATCACCGACCTGGACTCGGAGGAGATCGACTCGGCCACAGGCACCCTCAATGATCCAGCGGCCGGTGACGAGCTCGGGTGGGGTGCGGTGCCCGAGGGCATCGCCGCGGCGTACTCGGGCGGGGTCCTCACGTTCACCGGCTCTGCGTCGGTGGCGGTGTATCAGCAGCTGTTGCAGTCGGTGACGTTGACCTCGACCGGTGCGGGGTTGAAGTCGGTCAGCTTCGCCGTGACCGACGCGCAGGGCAACACGAGTGCGGTGCCGGCGGGCACGGTGGTCACGGTGGTCGGGCTGGCTTCTGAGGTGGCGCCGTTGGTGGTGGTGTCGCCGGTGGCGGCCGGCAGCGCCGGGTCGCCGATCACGGTCAGCCCGATCGTGGTGATCACCGATCTGGACTCTGAGGAGATCGACTCGGCCACAGTCACCCTCAATGATCCAGCGGCCGGTGACGAGCTCGGGTGGGGTGCGGTGCCCGAGGGCATCGCCGCGGAATACTCCGGCGGCGTCCTCACATTTACCGGCTCTGCGTCGGTGGCGGTGTATCAGCAGCTGTTGCAGTCGGTGACGTTGACCTCGACCGGTGCGGGGTTGAAGTCGGTCAGCTTCGCCGTGACCGACGCGCAGGGCAACACGAGTGCGGTGCCGGCGGGCACGGTGGTCACGGTGGTCGGGTTGGCTTCTGAGGTGGCGCCGTTGGTGGTGGTCTCGCCGGTGGCGGCCGGCAGCGCCGGGTCGCCGATCACGGTCAGTCCGGTCGTGGTGATCACGGATCTGGACTCTGATGAGATCGATTCGGCCACAGTCACGGTGAGTAATCCTGTGTTTGGTGATGTGCTCGGTTGGGGTGCGGTGCCGGAGGGCATCTCCGCGGAATACTCCGGCGGTGTCCTCACATTTGCCGGCTCTGCGTCGGTGGCGGTGTATCAGCAGCTGTTGCAGTCGGTGACCTTGACCTCGACCGGTGCGGGCCTGAAGTCGGTCAGCTTCGCGGTGGTCGATGGTGGCGGCAATGCCAGTACGGTGCCGGCGGGCACGGTGGTCACGATGGTCGGGTTGGTGACCGAGGTGGCGCCGTTGGTGGTGGTCTCGCCGGTGGCGGCCGGCAGCGCCGGGTCGCCGATCACGGTCAGCCCGGTCGTGGTCATCACCGACCTGGACTCGAATGAGATCGGCTCGGCCACAGTCACCGTCAACGATCCAGCCGCCGGTGACGAGCTCGGGTGGGGTGCGGTGCCCGAGGGCATCGCCGCGGAATACTCCGGCGGCGTCCTCACATTTACCGGCTTGGCGTCGGTGGCGGTCTATCAGCAGCTGTTGCAGTCGGTGACGCTGACTTCGACGGGTGCGGGCCTAAAGTCGGTGTCGTTTGCGGTGGTTGATGCCGACGGCAATGCCAGTACGGTGCCGGCGGGCACGGTGGTCACGGTGGTCGGGCTGGCTTCTGAGGTGCCGCCGTTGGTGGTGGTCTCCCCGGTAGCGGCCGGCAGCGCCGGGTCGCCGATCACGGTCAGCCCGATCGTGGTGATCACCGATCTGGACTCTGATGAGATCGGCTCAGCCACAGTCACGGTGAGTAATCCTGCGTCGGGTGATGTGCTCGGTTGGGGTGCGGTGCCGGAGGGCATCGCCGCGGAATACTCCGGCGGTGTCCTCACATTTGCCGGCTTGGCGTCGGTGGCGGTCTATCAGCAGTTGCTTCAGTCGGTGACGCTGACTTCGACGGGTGCGGGCCTAAAGTCGGTGTCGTTTGCGGTGGTTGATGCCGACGGCAATGCCAGTACGGTGCCGGCGGGCACGGTGGTCACGATTGTCGGGTTGGCTTCTGAGGTGCCGCCGTTGGTGGTGGTGTCCCCGGTGGCGGCCGGCAGCGCCGGGTCGCCGATCACGGTCAGTCCGATCGTGGTGATCACCGACCTGGACTCGGAGGAGATCGACTCGGCCACAGTCACCCTCAATGATCCAGCGGCCGGTGACGAGCTCGGGTGGGGTGCGGTGCCCGAGGGCATCGCCGCGGCGTACTCGGGCGGGGTCCTCACGTTCACCGGGTCCGCTTCGGTGGCGGTGTATCAGCAGTTGCTTCAGTCGGTGACGCTGACTTCGACGGGTGCGGGCCTAAAGTCGGTGTCGTTTGCGGTGGTTGATGCCGACGGCAATGCCAGTTCGGTGCCGGCGGGCACGGTGGTCACGGTGGTCGGTCTGGCTTCTGAGGTGCCGCCGTTGGTGGTGGTCTCCCCGGTAGCGGCTGGCAGCGCCGGGTCGCCGATCACGGTGAGCCCGATCGTGGTGATCACCGACCTGGACTCGGAGGAGATCGACTCGGCCACAGTCACCCTCAATGATCCGGCGGCCGGTGACGAGCTCGGGTGGGGTGCGGTGCCGGACGGCATCGCCGCGGCGTACTCGGGCGGGGTCCTCACGTTCACCGGGTCCGCTTCGGTGGCGGTGTATCAGCAGTTGCTTCAGTCGGTGACGCTGACTTCGACGGGTGCGGGCCTAAACCTCGATCCGTGGACTTGAGTGATTGATGTGTCTGCCATGGCTGGTTGTCGTTTGGTGGGCTTGTGAGCGTGACGTAACCGCTGGTCTGCCCAGCTTTTCCCTGTGCGCTCCGGTAGGGGCCTATTC
>NZ_JBTBFV010000066.1:0-28063 GCF_054786995.1 Mycobacterium sp. ZZG | reverse complement strand
AACGAACCGCGCTACGCTTCACCTACGGAGTGCCTTCCCGCTTTGTGAACATGGACCCTAGACAAGTCACATTTTCTCAAACAGGACAGGCACTTCCGTGCATTACAGGTCGTGTCAACAGCCTATTCCACGAAACGTCGAGGTTAGGGGTCGTCGATCAGCACCCCGAGCACTCCCCGGCCTTCCGGCAGGTGCCCGATCAGCTGGGCGTCGACGAGATTGATCGCGGTGTGCACGATGGTGCGCAGCGTGTCGTCGAGTTCCAGGCCGCCAAGCCGGTCGCGGCCCCTGATGATCCGCTCCACCCGGTCCTGCACCTCGATGAGCAGCTCACGCAACCTCAACTGGACAAAGTGCCCCGCAGCGCACCCACTCCACCGTCAGTGCACCACGGTGTCGGCCGTTCTGTGATGTGGTTGAGGACCATTGACCCTGGTCCTCGACGGGTGGGGCGCGCAGTGTGGACGTGAATCGAAGGGAGCCTGATGACTGCGACACGTGTGCACACCGCGGCGATCGTCGACGCACTGCAATTGGCGTGCCGGGCACCGTCTCTGCACAACAGTCAACCGTGGCGGTGGGTCGCCGGTGACCACGCAGTCGACCTGTTCGCCGACCCGGCGCGGCTGATCCGCGCCGCCGACGCCACCGGGCGTGAGGCGTTGATCAGCTGTGGGGCCGCGCTCGACCACTTCAGGGTCGCGATGGCCGCCGCCGGATGGGCCACCAGTGTGCAGCGCTTCCCCGACCCCGCAAATCCCCACCACCTGGCCCGGATCGAGTTCAGCTCGACCGCGGTCTCCGACGAGCAGAAGCGTCGCGCCGACGCGATTCTGCTGCGACGCAGTGACCGCCTTCCCATGGCGGCGCCTCCGGACTGGGAGCGGCTCATCGACGCCCTCACCGCCGCGACCCGGCATACCCCGGCCCGGCTGGACGCCGTCGCCGACGACGTTCGCAGCCCGCTGGCCGAGGCCTCGCACCTGGCCGAGGTGGTGCGCCTCTACGATGCCCGTTACCATGCCGAGATCGATTGGTGGACAGCGGAATTCAGCGCCTCGGAGGGGATTCCGCGCAGCGCCCTGATCGCGGCGACGGACAGCGATCGGGTACACGTCGGGCGCGCCTTCCCCGTCAGCGGTGCAGGAGAAAGCCACAGCCGGCCCGACGAGGACCGCGCGGGGATCCTCGTGCTGTCCACCGACGACGACTCCGCCGAGAGCGTATTGCGTTGCGGCGAAGCACTGTCGGCCGTGCTGCTCGAGGCCACGATATTGGGCCTGGCGACATGCACCGTCACACACATCACCGAGGTGCCCGAGGGGCGCGACGTGGTCGCCTCGTTGATCGGAAGCACCGCCAGTCCGCAGGCGCTGGTACGGGTCGGACTGACCCCGACAATGGATGCCGCGCCGCCGCCCACTCCCCGCCGGGCCGTTCGGGACGTGCTCGAAATCCGCGGAGGCGCATCATGACCGAGGCACAGCCCAGCCCCTACATCGTCGTCGGGATCGACGGCTCCCCGGCCGCCGTGGACGCCGCGCTGTGGGCGATCGACCAGGCCGTCGACCGCGATGTTCCCCTGCGGTTGGTGTACGTCATCGACACCCAGGACGGTGAGGTCGACCCGCACGACCAGTCCCGCCGCATCGCCACCGCGGACGTCTCCCTGCGCCACGCGCTGACCGCCGTGGAGGCTGCCCAGCGACCCGTCAAGATCGAGGTCGAGATTCTGCAGGGCAGGCCGGTTCCGACTCTGCTGGAGGCGGCTCGAACGGCGGCGATGTTGTGTGTCGGCGCTCGCGGACTCAGGCATTCGACCCAGGGCCGGATCGGGTCGACCGCGACGGCCCTGTCGGCGTCCGCCCACTGCCCGGTGGCGATCGTGCGCGCCCACCGGCCGCACCACCGTCAGGATCGCTTCGTGGTCATCGAACTCAACAACAGTGCCGCCAGTTCTGAGGTGATGCGGCGCGGTCTGGACGAAGCTCGCCGCCGGAAGGCGCCGGTGCGCGTGCTGACCCCGGCGCGACCCCACCCCGAGGCCAGAATCCACTGGGACCGCCGACTGGCCGAATGGCAGCGCGCCTATCCGGATGTGGAGATCGTGCCGGTCGGCGATCACGGCGACACCCTCGACTATCTCGCCGCGCACGGCGACACCGTCCAACTCGTGGTCGCGGCCCGAAACCGCCCCGGCGGCGTGGCGGCTCTGGTGGGACCTCCCGGCAATGCCGCCCTTCGCGACACGGATTGTTCGATACTGGTGTGCGAACCGCACAACGCTCTATGACCGGGCGCCGGCCCGTTGGGGGGATGACGTCGCGACATGGTGAGGGTTTTCCTGGTAGACGACCATGAAGTGGTACGGCGCGGGTTGATCGATCTGCTCGGGAGTGACCCCGAGCTCGACGTGATCGGAGAGGCCGGGTCGGTGGCCGAGGCGATGACCCGGATCCCGGCACTGCAGCCCGACGTGGCGGTCCTCGACGTCCGCCTGCCCGACGGCAACGGCATCGAGTTGTGTCGCGATCTGCTCTCCCGGCTTCCCGACCTGCGCTGCCTGATGCTGACCTCGTTCACGTCCGACGAAGCGATGCTCGACGCGATCCTGGCCGGCGCGAGCGGCTACGTCGTCAAGGACATCAAAGGCATGGAACTCGCCCAGGCCATCAAGGAGGTCGGAGCCGGCCGCTCCCTGCTGGACAATCGGGCTGCCGCGGCGCTGATGGCCCGGCTGCGCGGAGACAGCGACCCCTCCGACCCGCTCTCGGGTCTGACCGAGCAGGAGCGGGTGTTGCTCGACCTGCTCGGAGAGGGTCTGACGAACAAGCAGATCGCCGCTCGGATGTTCCTCGCCGAGAAGACGGTCAAGAACTACGTGTCGCGGCTGCTCGCGAAATTGGGCATGGAACGTCGCACCCAGGCCGCGGTGTTTGTCTCCAAACTCGAACGGCACCGCCACGCCGACGGCGGCTGACCACTCACCTCAGCGGCGAACCATCAAGGCGCGCAGCAATTTCACCCAATTCGCGGCGCGGCGTCGGCGGCAGCGGGTCGGCGTTCACCGGTGCCCACCCCACCCGAAGCAGCATCTGTGCGTATCCGTCGGCACCGAACACGTCGCGGCGCACGGCCTCCCGGGTGTCGGCGATCTCCAGCGGTTCGGTGATCGGGCAGCTCGCCAGTCCGAGGGCTGTCGCGCTCAGCAGCACGATGCTGGTCGCCTCCCCCGCGCGCAACCACGACAGCCGGTCGTCCTCGCGGGTGCCCAGGGCGAGCACCGCCGCGTTCTCCTCAGCGGCATCGACCTGCGGACTCTGCGGCAGCACGCCTCCGGCGAACGCGCGCAACGGAACCGGCCCCGTCCCGTCGGTGGTGGGAACGCTGTGGGCGGGCACCCCCGCCGTGGCGGCGTACCGGCCGCTCCAGGCGGCCAGCTCGGCGAGGTAACCCTGGTCGCTCGCGTGTGCGAACGCGGCGGCGTTCACCAGCCGTTTCAGGTTCACCAGATCATCGACCCGCCGCAGCATCACCCCGGCCCGGGCGGCGCGCGCGCCCATCAACGCGATATCCCCGCGCGGCACCGGCCATGAGCTGTAGTGCCGACGATCGGTGCGGCGACGCGGGATCGCGGCGGCCAGCGTCACATCGAGCTCGGCCGCCGGATAGCGGTGCAGAACCAGCGCGGCAAGATGATCGGGTTCGGCCGGGTTGGGGAACCGGTGCACCTTGGACTGCCAGCCGAGCGCGGCCAACGCCACCACACAGTGGTTGAGCGCCGCGCCGCAGCTGAGCATCAGGTCGCGGCCGTCGGGATCGGTGTGGGGCAGCAGCAGATCCGGGTTCGCGTACAGATGGATGGTGTGCTCACCGACACGCCACTGCCACGGTTGTGAGTTGTGCACCGAGGGGGCACGACTCGCCAACGACAGTGCCGACCGCAGGGTCTCGCCGCCCGGAAAATTGCTACTCATCGCTTCGTCTCCACCTCAGGAGTTGTCGTCTCCATCAAGGGTGCTTCGGAAGCGGTTCTCAGGGTGAGGGCACAAAGACCCTTTAAGGAGTGACTTACTTCAACCAGACCGCGGTGTCGGGTGCAAGCGTGCCGCCCACGTCAGGTTCGGAGGACAGCACCACCGTCGCCCCCGCGGGCAACCGCACGGTGGTGTCGCCGGTGTTGACCCAACACTGCGTGCCCCCGCGCTCGAACGCCGCGACGCCGGGCGCAACCTCGGTCCACGTGACGTCCCCGGCGTCGCGCCACAGCGCCGGGCGCAGCTGCAGGGCGGCGCGGTAGAGGTTCAGCGTCGACGCCGGATCGCGGTCCTGCGCCTGGACGCTGTGTTCGGCCCAGTGCTCGGGTTGCGGCAGCCACGTCTCGGTTTCCGGATGGGCGGCGAAGCCGTAGGGCGCCGAGGTTTCGGTCCACGGCAACGGAATTCGACAGCCGTCCCGACCCACATCGGTGAAGCCGGACTGCACCCAGGTGGGGTCCTGGCGCGCATCGGCGGGAAGCTCCTCGATCTCCTCGAGCGCGAGTTCCTCGCCTTGGTAGACGTACGCCGTACCGGGCAGCGCCAGCTGTACGAGCGCGGCGGCCCGGGCGCGCCGGCGCCCCAAGACGTGGTCGGCCGCCTCCCCGCCCCAACGTCCCCGCTCCCAGTCGGTGTCGATCAGATGTGCCGGCTGCGACCGGGAGAACCGCGTCACGGTGCGGGTGACATCGTGGTTGGACAGCACCCACGTCGGCGGTGCACCGACCGACGCGGCTGAGCGGATCGCATCGTCGATGACCTTGCGCATCAGCTCCGCTCGCCACGGGGTGCGCAGGAAGTCGAACTGGAATGCGGTGTGCAGTTCGTCGGCGCGCAGGTAACGGGCCAGCCGCTCATTGCTGGGCACCCACGCCTCGGCGATGAAGATCCGTTCCGGCGTGTAGCGGTCGGCCACCGCGCGCCAGCCCCGGTAGATCTCGTGCACCCCGTCCTGGTCCCACGCGGGGTGCCGGGACTGAGTGTGCAGCAACGCCTGCGGTTCATCGTCGGTGCTCACACCGTCGGGGAGACCGGCCTCTTTGACCAGACCGTGCGCGACGTCGATGCGGAAGCCGTCGACACCCCGGTCGAACCAGAACGCCAGGATGTCCTCGAACTCGGCGCGCACCTCGTCGTTGGCCCAGTTGAGATCCGGCTGAGCGGGCGCGAACAGGTGCAGGTACCACTGACCTTTCAGGGGACCTTCCTCCACCCGGGTCCAGGCAGGCCCACCGAACACGCTCTGCCAGTTGTTCGGCGGTGACGCGCCGTCGGCGCCCCGGCCGGGCCCGAAGTGGTACCGCCGGCGCGCACGCGGGTCGCCGGCGAGGGCGGCCTGGAACCACGAGTGCCGGTCGGAGGTGTGGTTGGGCACGATGTCGAGGATCACGCGGACACCCAGATCGTGCGCCTCGACGATCAGCGCCTGAGCCTCGTCCAGCGTGCCGTAGTCGGGTTCGATGTCGCGGTAGTCGGCGACGTCGTAGCCGGCGTCGGCCATCGGTGACGGGTACCACGGGTTGATCCAGATCGCGTCGACGCCGAGCCGGGCCAGGTAGGGCAACCGTGCCCGCAGGCCCGCGATGTCGCCGATGCCGTCGCCGTTTCCGTCGGCGAAGCTGCGGATGTAGACCTGGTAGACGACGGCGGTCTGCCACCATGACTGTTCGGGGGCCACTGGGCGAACTCCTCCGGGCATGAGCGTACGTAAACGTTTTCTCGCCCAGATTCCCGTTTTCAAAGGAATTTGTCAATCGGAATTCCTCTTACGTAAATACTTACGTACGGTTATTCTGGTCACCCTATGATCCCCAGGCAGACCGTCAACATGACCGACGTGGCGCGCCGGTCCGGGGTGTCCATCGCCTCGGTCTCCCGCGCGCTGCGCGGCGAGGCCGGCGTCTCCCCCGCCACCCGCGACCGCATCCTCGCCGCGGCGCGGGACCTTTCCTACGTCGTGTCCCCGGAGGCCTCGCGCCTGTCGGGCGGACCCACCGGCCGCGTCGGGGTGATCGTCCCCCGGATCGACGCGTGGTTCTACTCGACGATCCTCGCGGGAATCGCCGATGAGTTCGACACCGTCGGTGTGGATCTGGTGCTGTGCACGGTGCCCGATTCGGGCGCGCGGCATCGCTTCTTCGAAGCGCTTCCGTTGCGTCGCAAGGTCGACGCGGCGATCGTGGTGTCGCTTCCCCTGTCCACCCGTGAGCACACCCGGCTGGAGCAGCTCGCGGTGCCCACGGTGTTCGTCGGCGGGCATCGCGCCAGGGATCACCGACCGTGGATCGGCATCGACGACGAGCGCGCCGCACAGCAGGCCGTCGGCCACCTGGTGCGGATCGGCCATCGCGACATCGCGATGATCCAGGCCGCCGACGACACCGACATCCCATGGGCCACCGACCAGGCCCGCATCCGGGGGTTCCACTCGCAGCTGCACGAGGCCGGATTGCCCGACCCGACCGTGGTGACGGTGAAGTGGAGCATCGACGGCGGGGCCCACGGCATGGAGACGCTGCTGAGCCAGGACCGCCTGCCCACTGCGGTCTTCTGCCACTCCGACGAGATCGCGCTTGGCGCGCTGCGCACCCTACGACGCGCTGGAATCACTGTGCCCCAGCAGATTTCGGTGATCGGGGTGGATGATCATCCCTCCGCCGACATCAGCGATCTGACGACGGTCGCGCAACCGGTGCGCGAGCAGGGCAGGCTCGCGGCACGCGCGGTGCTCGACCGACTCGACGACGGAGAGGCCGCCGAAACCATGTCTGCGGTGACCACATTGCCGACCAGGCTGGTCATCCGCGGATCCACCGCCCCGCCGCGCTGACACCGCTGCCCCACCGAGCCTGTGAGGTGTGACACACTCACATACGTACCGAATGTGCTGCCCGTGGCCCTCATCGGAGACCACAACTTCATAGACGAGGACGTGATGAAACGAAATCAGTTCGCCCGCGGGCGACGGCGTCGTGCGATCGCGCTGGGCACTGCGCCCCTGATCGCGGCGACGGTGCTGTCCGGCTGCGGCAGCGAGGGCGGTCCCCCGACGCTGACGTGGTACATCCTCCCCGACAACGGCGGCTCCGCGGCGCGCGCAGAGCAATGCGCGGAGGCCTCCGGCGGCGCCTACCAGGTGCGCATCGAATCGCTGCCGAGCACCGCGACCGCCCAGCGTGAACAGATGGTGCGCCGACTGGCCGCCGGTGATTCGTCGATCGATCTGGTGAGCATGGACGTGGTGTTCACGGCTGAATTCGCCAACGCCGGATTCCTGCGCCCGTACACCCCCGAGGAAGCGCAGCGGCTCACCGCGGGAATGCTGCCCGCCCCCATCGAGACCGGCATGTGGGAGGACACGCTCTACGGGGCGCCCTACAAGTCCAACGCCCAGTTGCTCTGGTACCGCAAGTCGGCCGCCGCCGCGGCCGGGGTGGATCCCGCCTCGCCGACGTTCACCTGGGACGAGATGCTCAAAGCAGCTGTGAGCCAACAGAAGAAAATCGCCGTCCAGGCCCAGCGCTACGAGGGGTACACGGTGTGGATCAACGCGCTGGTCCTCTCCGGCGGCGGCGAGTTGCTGCAGGACGTGCAAGCCGGCCGCAACGCCAAACCGTCGCTGGACACCCCGCCCGGTTTGAAGGCCGCCGAGATCGTCGGCAACCTCGGCCGCTCCCCGGCCGCGCCCGCCGACCTGTCCAACGCCTCGGAGGAACAGGCCCGCGCGAACTTCCAGTCCGATCAGGGCATGTTCATGGTCAACTGGCCGTATGTCCTCGCCGCCGCGCGCAGCGCCGCCGAAGAAGGAACGCTGCCCCAGGCAGTGGTCGACGACATCGGCTGGGCCCGCTATCCGAGGGTGTCCCCCGACCGTGCGAGCGCGCCGCCGCTGGGCGGGGCGAACCTGGGCATCGGGGCCTACACCGAGCATCCCGAGCAGGCCGTCGCACTGGTCGAGTGCATCAACGCCGAGCCGAAGGCCACCCAGTACATGCTCGACGAAAGTGAGCCGTCGCCGTACGCCGCCTCGTACGACGATCCCCAGATCCGGGAAACCTACGAGAACGCCGACCTGATCCGAGAGTCCATCGGCGACGGCGGCCCCCGCCCGCCGACCCCGTTCTACACCGACATCTCGGGCGCGATCCAGCAGACCTGGCATCCGCCGGACGCAGTGAACGCCCAAACCCCGGAAAGGACAGACCAATTCATGGCTGACGTGCTGGCGGGGAGGCGGCTCCTGTGACCGCCCGGGCGAGCGAAGCGACGGGGGTGAGTGGCGCCGTGCAGAACGGGTCCATCCAGAAGGAACCAGGCACCCCCTCGGTCAGTGAACGGGCCAAGGGCGAACGCCGCCTCGGCCTCTACCTGACGGCACCGTCGTATGTGGTGATGCTGCTCGTCACCGCCTATCCCCTCGGTTACGCGCTGGTCTTGTCGCTGTACAACTTCCGGCTCACCGATCCCGAGGGCCGCAGCTTCGTCGGGCTGAGCAACTACCTGGTGATCCTGACCGACCCCGTGTGGTGGAACGACTTCGTCACCACACTGGCGATCACCGTGGTCACCGTGGCCATCGAGCTGGTGCTCGGGTTCTGGTTCGCGTTCGTGATGCTGCGCATCGTGCGGGGACGTGGTCCGTTGCGGACCGCGATCCTGATCCCGTACGGCATCGTCACCGTGGTGTCGGCGTTCATCTGGCGCTACGCCTTCGCCATCGACTCCGGCTTCGTCAACCAGTGGCTGAACCTGACCGATTTCGACTGGTTCGGCGACCGCTGGTCGGCCATCTTCGTGATCTGCCTGTCAGAGATCTGGAAGACCACGCCGTTCATCTCGCTTCTGTTGCTGGCCGGGCTGGTGCAGGTGCCCGAGGACATGCAGGAGGCCGCCAAGGTCGACGGCGCCACCGCATGGCAGCGGCTGTGGAAGATCACGCTGCCGAACATGAAGGCCGCGATCATGGTGGCGCTGTTGTTCCGGACGCTGGACGCCTGGCGGATCTTCGACAACCCGTACGTGATGACCGCCGGCGCCAACAACACCGAGACCATCTCGTTCCTGGCCTATCGGCAGAACGTCACCCTGGTCAACCTCGGAATGGGATCGGCGGTCTCGGTGCTGTTGTTCCTGTCAGTGGTCGCCATCGCCTGGATATTCATCAAGGTCTTCAAGACCGACCTCTCGCAAGTCAGGGGTGACCAGTGACCAAGAACACCAAGTGGTGGACGATCTCCGGCATCGTCATCGTCATCTACAGCTTCGTGCCGATACTGTGGATGATCAGCCTGGCGTTCAAACCGCCGTCCGACATCGTCTCCGGCAATCCGTCATTCCTGCCGAGCTCGATCACGTTCGACAACTTCGCCCAGATCTTCAGCCAGCCGCTGTTCACCCGGGCGCTGATCAACTCGATCGGGATCGCGGTGATCGCGACGATCATCTCGGTGGTCATCGCGATGTTCGCCGCCTATGCCATCGCCCGGCTGGAGTTCCCCGGCAAGAAGCTGCTCCTGTCACTGGCACTGGGTATCGCCATGTTCCCGCAGGCCGCGCTGGTGGGTCCGCTGTTCGACATGTGGCGCGGCCTGGGCATCTACGACACCTGGCTCGGCCTGATCATCCCGTACCTGACCTTCGCGCTACCGCTGTCGATCTGGACGATGTCGGCGTTCTTCCGGCAGATCCCGTGGGAGATGGAGCACGCCGCCCAGGTCGACGGCGCCACCCAGTGGCAGGCGTTCCGCAAGGTCATTGTCCCGCTCGCGGCACCGGGAGTGTTCACCACCGCGATTCTGACATTCTTCTTCTGCTGGAACGACTTCCTGTTCGCGATCTCGCTGACGTCCACCGACAGCGCCCGCACGGTTCCCGCCGCGCTCGCCTTCTTCCAGGGCGCGTCATACTTCGAATCCCCCGTCCCCTACATCATGGCCGCGTCGGTGATCGTGACGATCCCCGTCGTGATCCTGGTCCTCATCTTCCAGCGGCGCATCGTCGCCGGTCTCACCTCCGGAGCAGTGAAGGGATAGCCCCATGGCAGCAATCACCATGCGCAATATCGTCAAGAAGTACGGTGACGGGTATCCGGCGGTCAACGATGTGAGCCTCGACATCGCCGACGGTGAATTCATGATCCTGGTGGGACCGTCGGGCTGCGGCAAGTCCACCCTGCTCAGGATGATCGTCGGCCTGGAGGACATCACGTCCGGGGACATGCTGATCGGTGACACACGCGTCAACGACAAGGCGCCCCGTGACCGCAACCTGGCCATGGTGTTCCAGAACTATGCGCTCTATCCGCATCTGACGGTGTTCGAGAACGTCGCATTCCCACTCCGGTTGGCGGGCAAGCTGTCCGACGAGGAGATCCGCAAACGGGTCAACGATGCGGCCGCGACATTGGAGCTCGGTGAGCACCTCGACCGCAAACCCGCCAACCTGTCCGGCGGTCAGCGCCAGCGGGTCGCGATGGGACGCGCCATCGTGCGCGAGGCCGATGCGTTCCTGTTCGACGAGCCGTTGAGCAACCTCGACGCCAAGCTGCGCGGCCAGATGCGCACCGAGATCCTGCGGCTGCAGCGCAAACTGGGCGTCACCACCGTCTACGTCACGCACGACCAGACCGAGGCGATGACGCTCGGCGATCGCGTCGCGGTGCTGAAAAAAGGTGTGCTGCAACAGGTCGCCAGCCCTCGCGAGCTCTACGACCAGCCGGTGAACCTGTTCGTCGCGGGGTTCATCGGGTCCCCGCCGATGAATTTCGTCCCTGCGCGGGTGAAGGGCGACGAGATCGAGCTGCCTTTCGCGACGGTGCCGCTGCGCGACGAGTGGCGCGAGACGGTGGAGGACGGGAAGGTCTACATCGCGGGGATCCGGCCGGGGGCCTTCGAGGATGCGGAGTTCGTCGACGGCGACAAGGCCTCGCGCGGTGTCACTTTCGAGGTCGAGATCGACGTCACCGAATGGCTGGGCAACGAACAGTACGCGTTCGTGCCGTTCGACACGACAGCCGAGATCTCCGGTCAGCTGGCCGAGCTGGCCAGCGAGCTCGACAGCGAGCAGCTCCGCACGCAAATCTGCGTCGAACTCGACCCGCTGAGCCGGGTGCGTTCGGGGGACAGGGCCACCCTGTGGCTGGACTCCGCACGGCTGCATCTGTTCGACCCGCAGTCCGGCGACAACCTCACCAGGGTCAGCGAGTCCAGCGGCCGGCACGCGGCGGCAACCGGCTGAGCCGACAGTCGCCACGGCGATGGCCGCCCCCGAGTTGCGGCTGCGGGCCCCGCGCCCAGGACTGATCGCGCTGCCCTGGGAACGTCCGCTCGCCGAATGGACGGCGCCTGAGGTTCCGCTGCGCGAGATCGCAGTCGGGCCGAGTCGGCACCTGGTCAGGTTCGTCGAATGCGACGGCGAACTGTGGGCGCTCAAGGAGCTGCCGCCGCGGATCGCCAGGCGCGAGTACGGCGTGCTGAGCCGCCTCGAGGAGATGGGGCTCAACGCCGTGCGGCCGGCGGGCCTGGTGTTCCAGCATGATTTCGACACCGCGATCCTGCTGACCCGCTACCTCACCGGCTCGTGGCAGTACCGGCGGCTGTTCATGCGGCTGCCACCGGATGCGCCCAAACACCGGGCGCGCCTGTTCGACGCGATGGCCACGCTGTTGGTGGAGCTGCACCGGCACGGGGTGTTCTGGGGCGACTGCTCGCTGGCGAACACGTTGTTCTCCCGCGACGGGCAGGTGTTGCAGGCATTCCTCGTCGACGCCGAAACCAGCGAGGTGCACCCGACCCTGTCCGACGGGCAGCGTGCCCACGACATCGACATCACCGTCGAGAATGTCGCCGCCGGCCTGCTGGACATGGCGGCAAGTCTCGAAAGACCGGAGCTACAGCCGGGTTTCATCCAGGAGGCCGTCGAGATCCGGGACCGCTACGAGCAGCTGTGGGGATTGTTGAACGCCGAGCCGACGTTCGGGTTCGCCGACCGCTACCGGGTCGAGGGCACGATTCGCAAACTCAACGAGGCGGGCTTCGCCGTCGACGAGGTGTCTCTGCAGCCCGTCAGCACCGGCGCCGACGAGCTGCGCCTGCATGTCGCCGTCGGCGACCGCAACTTCCACGCCGACCAGTTGCGGCGGTTGACCGGACTGGACGTCGGCGAGGGGCAGGCGCGGATCCTGCTCGGCGACCTGCACGCCTACCAGGCGCAGTTGTGCCAGGAGGCCGGATACGACGTCGACGAGCGCACCGCCGCGCAGCTGTGGGTGATGGAGGTGGCCACTCCCTTGATGCACCGGGCCCACTCGGCGGCCGGCGGCACCGGAACCCCGATCCAGGCCTACTGCGATCTGCTGGAGGTCCGATGGCTGCTTTCCGAACGCGCCGGCCACGACATCGGCACCGAACGCGCGCTGCACGCTTTGGCGCGCAAGGTCGTGCCGTCGGAGTCGGCCGCACAGTTGATGGTGGTCGAAGAACCCACCGAACCGTTCTCGGTGCTCGAGGACGACGACTGACGGCCACGACAACTGGCGCAGCGCGACATTCCCGACCCACGAATCCGCAGAAGCGGATGCAGTAGCATTATTGATCCGCATACACGGATAACTGACGCCCCGGGAGGGTTCATGCCGAACATCCGGATCCGGGATGCCGCCACCCTGCTCGGCGTCAGCGACGACACCGTGCGGCGCTGGATCGACAGTGGCAGCCTGCCCTCGGTCAAGGATGCCGCCGGCCGCAAGGTCATCGACGGAAAGGCGCTCGCCGAGTTCGCGCGCGAGCACGCCTCTCCTCCGCCGGATCCGCTCGGCGTGGGCAGCTCGGCACGCAACCGGTTCGTCGGGCTGGTTACGAAGGTGACCGCCGACCAGGTGATGAGCGAGGTGCAGATGCAGTGCGGCCCGTTCACGGTGGTGTCGCTGATGAGTACCGAGTCCGCGCGCCAGCTCGGACTTGAGCCCGGCGTGGTAGCCGTCGCCGTGGTCAAGGCGACCACCGTCATCGTCGAGACGGCCGAGGTGCCATGAAAGCCGTTGCCGCCGTGCTGCTGTGCGCCCTGGCCGCGATGACGGCCGGGTGCGCCTCGCCACGTCACGACCCGCAAGCCACCCTGACGGTGTTCGCCGCCGCGTCGCTCAAATCCACGTTCACCGAGCTCGGGACACGGTTCGAACACGACCATCCCGCGACGGTGGTCGCGTTCAACTTCGCGGGTTCGTCGGATCTCGTCGCCCAACTCGCCCAGGGCGCTCCGGGCGACGTGTTCGCGTCCGCCGACACCGCCAACATGACCAAGGCCGTCGAGGCGGGTCTGGTCGCGGGAGCGCCGGCGGAGTTCGCGACGAACACGTTGACCATCGTGACCTCACCCGGAAATCCGCATCGGATCAACTCTTTCGCCGATCTCAACCGGCGGGGACTTCAGGTCGTGGTGTGTGCGCCCCAGGTGCCGTGCGGCGCGGCGACCCGGAAGGTGGAGGACGCCACCGATGTGACGCTGACTCCGGTGAGCGAGGAGTCCGCCGTCACCGACGTGCTCAGCAAGGTCACCTCCGGTCAGGCCGACGCCGGCCTGGTCTACGTCACCGACGCCGCCGCGGCCGGCGACGCGGTGACCGCCATACCGTTCGCCGAAGCCGGCACCGCCGTCAACACCTATCCCGTTGCGGTGCTGGCAGATTCGTCGAATCCCGAGGCCGCGCGGCAGTTCGTCGAGTTGATCACCGGGCCGCAGGGACGAGAGGTGCTGGCGGCGGCCGGCTTCGGGGCGCCGTGACTGCGCGCCGCCGCCCGGGTGGTCGGATCGAAGTCGGGTTGCCGCGCTGGGTCATTGTCCCCGCAACGGTCGGTGCGCTGTTGGTCATCCTGCCGCTCGCGGCGGTGCTGCTGCGTATCGACTGGCCCAGATTCGTGCCGTTGATCACCTCCGACTCGTCGCGCGCCGCACTACTTCTCAGCCTGCAGACCGCGACCGCCAGCACCGCGGTGTGTGTGCTCGTGGGCGTGCCGATGGCGCTGGTGCTGGCCCGCGGCCGATTCCCCGGCCGGTCCGTGCTGCGGGCGCTGGTGCTGCTCCCCCTGGTGCTGCCCCCGGTGGTCGGCGGCATCGCGCTGTTGTACACCTTCGGCAGACAGGGGCTGCTCGGCCAGTATCTCGACATGATGGGGCTGCGCATCGCGTTCTCCACCACCGCGGTGGTGCTGGCCCAGTCGTTCGTGTCGTTGCCGTTCTTGGTGGTCAGCCTGGAAGGCGCGCTGCGCTCGGCGGGGTCGGACTACGAGCAGATCGCCGCCACCCTCGGCGCGCGGCCGGCCACCGTGCTGCGCACGGTCACGCTGCCGCTGGTGCTGCCCGGCCTGATGTCGGGCGCCGTGCTGGCCTTCGCCCGTTCTCTCGGGGAGTTCGGCGCGACGCTCACCTTCGCCGGGTCGCTGGAGGGGGTCACCAGGACGCTTCCGTTGGAGATCTATCTGCAACGCGAAACCGACGCCGATGCCGCCGTGGCGTTGTCGCTGCTGCTGATCGTTGTCGCCGCCGCGATCGTGATCGCGTCGGCCGGCCGCCGTTTGGCGGGGCCGTTGTGAGCCGGCTGCGGGTGCATGCCCGGCTGGATCAGCGCGGCATCGATCTGGCGATGTCCCTCGACGACGGCGAGGTGATGGCGGTGCTCGGGCCCAACGGCGCCGGGAAGTCCACGCTGCTGCACCTGATCGCCGGTCTGATCCGTCCCGACGCCGGGCGGATCGAGCTGGGCGCCGCGGTGGTCACCGACACCGCGGCGGGGACGTTCGTGCCGGCACACGCCCGGCGCGTCGCGATGCTGAACCAGCAGGCGCTGCTCTTCCCGCACATGACCGCCGAACGCAACGTCGCCTACGCCCCGCGGTGCGCCGGGCAGTCCCGGAAGGCCGCGGCCAGCACGGCCCGCCGATGGTTGGACGCCGTCGGCGCCAGCGAACTGGCCACCCGGCGGCCCGCGCAGCTCTCCGGCGGTCAGGCGCAGCGGGTCGCGCTGGCCCGCGCGCTGGCCGCCGAACCGCAGCTGCTGCTGCTCGACGAGCCGATGGCGGCCCTCGACGTCGCCGCTGCACCCGCGCTGCGCCGGCTGCTGCGCGAGGTACTGCGCGCCACCGGCCGGACGGCGATCATCGTCACCCACGACCTGTTCGACGCGTTGGCCGTCGCCGACAGAGTCGCGGTGCTCGACAATGGCCACCTCGTCGAGAGCGGGCCGGTGCGCGACGTGCTGGCCGCGCCGCGCAGCGACTTCGCCGCCCGGATCGCCGGGGTGAACCTCGTCGCCGGGACCGCCGCCGAGCCCGGTGTCCTGCGCACGCCGTGGAACACCGTGCTCCGCGGGACCGGTGACGTCGGTGTCGGCGCGGCCGCTGTCGCACTGTTCCGGCCCGATGCCGTGGCGGTGCATCTCGATCCTCCGCACGGCAGCCCGCGCAACGTGATCGAGGTGACGCTCGCCGAAGTCGATGTGCACGGCGCGGGGGTGCGTGTGCGTGGCGTCGATCAGCCCGACGGCGCGACCGGTCTGGCCGCCGACATCACTGTGGCCGCGGCGGCCGAACTGGATCTGGCGCCCGGGCAGACGGTGTACTTCGTGGTGAAGGCACGCGAGGTGCAATTGCACCCGGCGTTGGCGGGGTAGACCGCGGCACCGGGCGGGTATCAGGCTCGGGAACACCGACATCGACCAGGAGAAGCAATGCAGATGTGTCCAGGATCCGGCCGCGAACTGCCCGGCGATCCGCCGCCCGCGACCGCTGCGACGTGCCCGGAGTGCGGTCGCGAGACCCGAGTGGACCCTGAGGAGACCGACCAAGGACTGCGGTTCACCGTTGCGCCGCATGAGCAGGTAGGCCGGGACATCGGCTAAATTACTGGCGACGTCGGCCGGCGGCTGCACCGGCTGGACGTGAAGGCCGTGTTCGTGATCTAGGTGGTGAACTTGTCGGGCAGGTGGCGCGGGCCGGCGCAGGCACCCGAGAACACCCGCCGCGCCGATCTCGACGGCCTTCGGGGTCTGGCGATCGCTCTGGTCGCCGTGTTCCACGTCTGGTTCGGGCGGGTGTCCGGAGGCGTCGACGTCTTCCTGGTGCTTTCGGGCTATTTCTTCGGCGCGATGGTGTTGCGCCGCGCGCTGAAACCGGCGGCGTCGGCCGACCCGCTGCCCGTGGTGCGGCGCCTGGCACGCCGACTGCTGCCCGCGCTGGTCGTGGTACTCGGCGGCGCGGCCCTGCTGACCGTCACACTTCAGCCGCAGACACGGTGGGAGTCCTTCGCCGACCAGAGCCTGGCCAGCCTCGGCTACTACCAGAACTGGTATCTGGCCGGAACCGCGTCGGACTACACCCGTGCAGGTGAAGCGGTCAGTCCGCTGCAGCACCTCTGGTCGATGTCCGTGCAGGGCCAGTTCTATCTGGCGTTGCTCGCAGTGGTGACGGTGCTGACGTGGCTGGTACGTCCGCTGGCCGCCCACCGGCGCAAGGGTGCGCTCGCCGTCGTGCTCGGCGCGTTGACCGTCGCGTCGTTCGTGTACGCGATCGTCGCGCAGGCTGAGAACCCCGCCGCGGCCTACTACGACAGCTTCGCGCGAGCCTGGGAGCTTCTGGCCGGCGTGATGGCCGCGCTGCTGCTGGCCGGGCTGCGGATGCCCATGTGGCTGCGCGCGGCCGCCGCCGCGACCGGGATCGGGTTGATCGTGTCCTGCGGCATCTGGCTCGACGGGGCCGCCCTGTTCCCCGGGCCGTGGGCGCTGGTGCCGGTCGCGGCGACCCTGCTCGTGATCGCCGCGGGGGCGGGCCGTCCGGCCGGCGTCGCGGCGCCGCTGCGGCTGCTCTCGACCCGTCCACTGGTCTGGCTCGGCGCCGTGGCGTACTCGCTGTATCTCTGGCACTGGCCGCTGCTGATCTTCTGGCTGGTGCACACGGGGCGGCCGACCGCGGGCATCCTCGACGGGCTCGGCGTGCTGGCCGTGTCGCTGCTGCTGGCGTATGCGACCCATCGGTTCATCGAGAACCCGCTGCGCTACCCGGATGCCGGGCCGGCCGAGGCCCACCCGGTGCGGCAGGTGTGGGGCTGGGGGCGGCGTCCCACCGTCGCGCTCGGCTCGGCGGTGGCACTGCTGGCCGTGGCGCTGACCGTGACATCGTTCAGCTGGCGCGAGCACGTCGTCCTGCAGCGCGCCAACGGCCACGAACTCGCGCTGCTGCCCGAGCGGGACTACCCCGGAGCGCGGGCGCTGACCAGCCGGCTGCGGGTGCCGGAGCTTCCGATGCGTCCGACGGTCCTGGAGGCCAAGGACGATCTTCCCGAGACCACCCGCGACGGCTGTATCAGCGACTTCCTCACCCCCGACGTCATCAACTGCATCTACGGCGACCCGGACGCCGTCCGCACCATCGCACTGGCGGGCGGCTCGCACGCCGAGCACTGGGTCACCGCACTCGACATGCTGGGCCGGCGCCATGGCTTCCAGGTGGTCACCTATCTGAAGATGGGCTGCCCGCTCACCACGGAACTGGTACCGACGATCGCCATCTCGGACAACCCGTATCCGCAGTGTCACCTGTGGAACCAGGAGGTGATGAACAGACTCGTCACCGATCGTCCGGATTACGTGTTCACCACCACCACCCGGCCGAACACCGACGGCCCGGGCGACATCGTGCCCGAGGGTTACCTCGGCATCTGGGACACGTTCGCCGCCAACGAGATCAGCATGCTCGGGATGCGCGACACCCCGTGGCTGATCCAGAACGGGCGCCTGTTCGACCCCGCGGATTGCCTGGCCCGCGGCGGCGACTCGGTCAGCTGCGGGGTGAAGCGGTCCTGGGCGCTCTCGGAAGTCAACCCGACGCTGGCCTACACCGCGCAGTATCCGCTGCTGAGCCCGCTGGACCTCAGCGACGCCATCTGCGATGCCACGGACTGCCGGGCCAGCGAGGGAAATGTGCTGGTGTACCACGACTCTCACCACGTGTCCGCGACCTACATGCGCACGATGGCCGACGAACTGGGCGCTCAGATCGCCGCGGCCACCGGGTGGTGGTGACCGCGGCGACGATGGGCTATGCGCCGTCTCGTCGACGGGGTTTGAGGAGTGAGGCGAGTTCTTCGCGGCTGTTGACGCCGGTCTTCGTCATCGCATTGTAGATGTGGCCCTCGACGGTTCGGACGGAGAGCACCAGACGCTCGGCGATGTCGCGGTTGGACAGCCCGAGCCCCAGCAGAGCGATCACCTCACGTTCGCGGTCGGTCACCGGAAGATCTGAACCCGCCGCAAGCAATGCCGGGGTGCGCACTCCTCCGCCCTCTGTGGCCAGCGCTTCGGCGCGCGTCGCGCAGCCGAGGGCGGACCCGCGCAGACCCGCCCGCCGGTAGACGACCGTGGCATGCGCGGCCGCGTCCACCGCGGCGATGCGGTCACCCAGCTCCTCGAAAGCGTCGGAGACGGCCGCCAGCTCCCCCGCGTCTGCGGCCTCGAGCGCTGCGGCGAACCGGGCGGCCACCCGGACGCGGGGTCCCGCCACGATCGTGGTCAGCTCACTCAGCCGCGGGCCGCAGGACCTGTCACCGAACTGGGTCGCGAGTTGCCGGCATTCCACCTCCGCGGCGAACAGCTCGTCCGCGGCGGCGCTCTGTGCCGCACGCAGCAGGATGTCGATCGCCTCACTGACCGCGCCCTGCCCGGCCGCCACCCACGCACGCGCCGTCGCCGTCTCCTTGCTCAGCGACCGAAACGGACGGTGTTGACTTTGCAGCGACTCCAGAAGGGCTGCGGCTTCGGCGATTTCACCTGACGCCGCGAGTGCGGTCACGTACGGGATCCGGTAGCGGTAGGCCCACCCGGTGTCGTGACCGGACGCCGAGAGCAGTGTCGCGGCCCGGCCCAGCATCGACCGCGCGTCGGCCAGCCGGCCCGCCCCGAGCGCCGCCCGACCCGCGATGGCCGTTCCGAGGAGTTGGGCGGCGCCGGGAAGGTCGGCGGCCTGCCGGCGCTCCCGATCCGCGACCGCCTCGGCCGACCGGACCTGTCCGGCCAGCAGTAGCGCACCGACGTGCGCGTCGGCGATGTTGCACTGCAACTGAGGTGCATCGGAACTGCGTACGATCGCATAGCCCGCGGCGGCGACGGCTTCCGCCTCCGCCGTGCGCCCGGCGTCGCCGTAGATGTTGGCCAGCACCCACGCCACTTCCCCGCCGACCACGGGCGGCAGATCCTGCAACGTGAGGTCGCGGGCGGCGGCCAGTGCCTCTCCCGGGCAGTCGGTGGCGAAAGCATGCACCGCGCGAACCGCGTCGACGTTGCGCCGCGCCCGTGCGGACGTCAGATGTGCCGCGGCCGCGATGATCTCCTGTGCGCGTGCCGGCTGGGCGAGAGCCCACAACATGTTGCTGGCCCGGAAGAAGGTGTACCGCGCGAAATCGTCTTCGCTCAGCGCGGTGGTGTCGACCTCGGTGAGCACTTTTTCGGCCACCTCACCGCGGCCCAGCCAGGACAGCGCGTGCGCCCGGATGAACTGCGCCTCTGACGTCGCACCGGCGCACATCGCGGCCTCGGCAAGCCGCTCGGCAAGCGGCAGATCGGCCAGGCACACCGCCCCCTGCGCCGCGCGACAGAGCAGATCGGCGTCGATGTCGAGATCGGACTCGACGGTCAGCGCCGCGCGGCGCACGAGTACACGAACGTCGTCGCGGTCGGCCCCGGCGGCCAGTTCGGCGGCCACGAGTCCGCGCAGCCGCCGCAGGCGGGTCGGTGCGGCGCGGTTTCGCCGCACCTCCCCGTAGAGCGGGTGGGCCACCCGGACCTCGGTCCGGGGGCCCGCCTGGTCCAGGCTGATCAACCCGAGAACGTCAGCCTCTTCAACCACCTCGGGGTCGGTGATCCGTTGCAGCGCAGCAAGTTCCAGAGGCTCGCCGACGGAGAGCACCTCGATCACCGTGGCGACCTCGGGCCGCAGCGACCCGATGCGGGACTCGATGAGCTCGACGAGGGTGGGCGGTACAGACGGTTCGCCGTTCCACCACCAGTGGTCGTGCCGCTGCGCGAGCCGGCCCTGCGCCACCTCGTGCTCGACGATGTGGCGAAGATAGAGCACGTTGCCGCCGGTCAGTTGGTGCAGGCGGCTGACGGAGTCCGGGTCGACCGACCCGTCGAGACTCACCGCCAGCAGGGCCCCGGTGTCCTCCCGGGACAGCGGGCCAAGTTCGAGCCATTCGAAATCCCCGAGCTTCCACAGCTCGGCCAGTCCGCCGGGAACGGTTTCCCCCGATCGCAGGGTCACAACCAGCTTCCCGGTGCGCCGCTGGACTATTTGATGAAGCACGAAGATCGACATGTCGTCGAGCTGATGCGCATCGTCGACACCCACCACGACGGGTTGCGTTGCCGCAGTCAGCCGTTCGATCACCCCGCACACCGATTGCAGCGCATGGGTGTCCGCCGGGTCCGCCCAGGATGCCATCGCGCCCAGCGGAACGCCGCGGGCCGCCGAGGATCCGGCGATCCAACGCACGTCCTTCCCCCGTGTGGCCGCCTCATCCAGTGCCGCCGCGGCGATCCGACTCTTCCCGACCCCGGCGTGTCCGGAGATCACCACGCCCGCGGTGTCGGGGCTCGACAGCGCCGCCTCGACGAGCCGCGTCTCCCGTCCGCGACCCACCAACGGCCACCCCAACCGCATGCCGACAGCCTAAAGCAGCAGGTGGCAGGGCGTCGGATGTTAGGACAACCCATCGCGGACCGCCGTGTCACACAGGTTGCCGACACGTCGAGGTCGACGCGGTGCCGTTGCACCGGGAGGCGCGATCTATGCGGCTGCGGGTGTGGTCGCGGTGCGGTGCCGCCGCAATGCCAGGGCGGTCGCGCCGGCGGCCAGGCCGCTACCGACCAGCACCGGCCAGAACAGGAGTTGGACCAGCGCCACCCTGCGCTGCACCTTCGCTCCGCGACGGATGAAGGAACGACCACGACGCACCACGCTCATGCCCCGCTCCGTACCCGGCATTTTCATCGGACAAACGGCTCAGCCCTGTCGGCCTCGGGAGCGGCGCAGCTTTCGTCCACGCAGCCGATTCTGGCGCTCCTTCACCCGGTTCTTGTCGATCACCGTGGTGTCGCGCAACGGGAGCTTGAGGGTGTCCTCGGCCTTGATCCCGGCCTGAAGCTGACGCCCACGCTCCAGTTCGGCGTCGATCTCGGCGCCGAACAGTAGTGCCAAGTTGGTCAGCCACACCCACAGCAGGAAGACGATGACACCGGCCAGGGTGCCGAAAGTCTTGTTGTAGTTGCCGAAATTGGCGACGTAGAACCCGAAGCCGAGTGAGGCCACCACCCAGGTGAGGATCGCGATGGCGGCGCCGACGCTGATCCAGCGGAACCTGGGCTGGCGCACGTTCGGGCTGAGGTAGTACAGCATCGCCACTCCGACGATCACGAGTGCCAGTAACGCCGGCCATCGCGCGACATTCCAGATCGCCAAACCGGTTTGACCGATGCCGAGGTAACCGCCGACGGCCTCGGCGACCGGTCCACTCACCGCCAGCAGCAGCACCACCGCCGCCGCGACGACGAGACCCACCAGCGTGAGCAGCAGCTGCTGGGCCCGCAGCTTCCACGCCGGCCGGCCCTCTTCGACCTCGTAGATCCTGTTCATCGCACGACCGAACGCCCCGACGAACCCGGACGCTGACCACAGCGCGCCGAGCACGCCCGCCACCAGCGCGATGCCCGCCGACGGGGAGTTGACCAGGTTCTCGATCGGCTCGCGCAACACGTCGACGGCTGCTCCGGGGCTGACGTCGTCGATGATCTGCAGGATCGAGTCCGCGGTGCGTTCTCCCTGACCCAGTACTCCCAGCAGTGACATCACCACCACCAGCGCCGGAAAGAGCGACAACACCGCGTAGTAGGTCAGCGCGGCGGCCAGGTCGGTGCATTGGTCTCGGCTGAACTGGCTGGCGGTCTGCCGGAGGACGAACATCAGCGAGGGGCGGGTCAGGTCGCTCGGCGAGTCGGGTTTCTTCGGATCATCGGCGGGCGGGTTGCCCTCCACGGCGGGGGCCGCGTCTGCCTTTTCGGTCCCGGCACGGTCGAAACCGGCCGCACGGCCCTCGGCCGGATCCGCAGCCGGCCCGTGAAAGGGCGGCTCGGGCTTTGGCTTGGCGCGTCCCGACCGGGTCAGTACGCCGGTCGCCACACCGGCGGCGAACGCCCCCGCCACAGCGAGCGGGCTGCGCTTCTTGACGTTCATCGGAAGCGGTGACTGCTGTTGGCGCTGAAGGCTTCCCACCTGGTGCGTCATGGGCGGTTGATGCCCGCCGTCATCCCCCGCCAAACGCGCGGCGCGGTGGGGACCGCAATGCTGCCGGCGCCGCCGACGGTCGGACCCGCGGCCGGACTCCTACCGCCGGTGATCCCGAGATAAGCGGACCTAAATCGGGACGGCCTGACCGGCGGAAGTTTCAAAGTATGACATTTCGGTAACTCACTGCCCGCAGTTCTTGACCCCGCATGCCTCGGATCGGAGCACACATGATCATCCTCGGAATCATCCTTCTGCTGATCGGTTACTTCACCAGCCTCTCGATCCTGTACACCATCGGCGCAATCCTCGTCGTCGTCGGCGTCATCCTGTGGATCCTGGGCGCTGTGGGGCGGCCCGTCGGCGGACGCAAAGTCTGGTTCTAACCGCAGGTCACGGTCCGCGCTCGCGCGGGCCGTGACCTGCATTGGCCGGACCCATCAGGGGTGCACGGCAGCACAGAAGCCTGATAACCCCCGCCATGGGGTTGCGCTTGCCGATCGGACCCGTATTGTCGGTAACAGGTGATGAACGAGCGTCACCGTCATCGAAAACAGAAACCGCTTGATCAACCAGGCGTTTCGATCGACGGCGACCTACCTACCGCAGCAAGCGCATGTCGAGCACCCGGCGTGATCCGTTGGTCCGAATGCCAATCGCTAGTGAGCGGTCCACGACGTGACCTGATGCTCCCCCAATCAAAACCCTCGCTCGCCGAGGCAGATCACCCACCGGCCCGACGTCGAGTGGGCCGGCACCGAGCATCTCACCGTCACGTTCACGACCCGAAAGCGTGACCCGTGCAGACAATTGAACACCCCAAGACCATTGACACCGTTGACACCATTGACACCGCGACCACCCAGACCGCGACGATCGAACCCCGGCAACATGTCCCTACCCGCCGCCGCAACAGCGGCGCCTACGACGACGTGGTCGACATGTTCCGCGAACTCGCGGCTCTTGACGCGCAATCGGCGGCCTTCCAGCGGCAGCGCGCAGCGATCATCGAACGCTGCCTGCCCCTGGCCGATCACATCGCGCGCCGCTTCCGCGGTCGCGGCGAAGCGCACGAGGATCTCGTCCAGGTGGCCCGTGTCGGCCTGCTCAACGCCGTCAACCGGTTCGACGTCGACGCCGCCAACGATTTCCTGGCCTTCGCCGTCCCCACGATGATGGGCGAGGTCCGCCGCCACTTCCGCGACCACGGCTGGTCCCTGAAAGTGCCCCGCCGCCTCAAAGAGCTCAATGTCCGTCTCAATGGCGCCAAATCGGAGCTCACCCATACGCTGAACCGCGCACCAACCCCGAGTGAGCTCGCCGAGTATCTCGGGATGGATCGTGAGGAGATCGTCGAGGGCCTGGTCGCCGCGAATGCATATTCCACCCGTTCCACCGAGCAGGAAACTGTGCTCAACGGCGACGGTGACGGATTGACGTTGATGGACACCCTCGGCGCGCCCGATGACAACATCCAGCGCGTCATCGACGTTCAGACGGTACAGCCCCTGCTGGCGAAATTGCCTGAGCGCGACCGTATCGTCCTGCAGTTGCGCTTCTTCGAGAACCGCACGCAGAGCCAGATCGCCGAGCAGATCGGGGTGTCGCAGATGCATGTGTCGCGGCTGCTCGCCCGCGCGTTGGCCACGCTGCGTGAGCAGATCGGCTGACGGGCTCCGGCTACGGATTCCGTCGCGCCGAACGCGTGGATTGACGCCCGCGTCAGCAATCGGGCAGGCGAGGCGCACAAAACCAGCCGTACGAAACGAAACTCGCGATCGTGCCGAGTGGGCCACAGCCTACGAATTTCGTACTAGGCTGGGTCCAAGGTTGAGTGTCCAGCCGCGTACGCGCCTTCTGGCGCATGCCTGACGGCGGTAGCTGGGCACGTGCAAGACGTCCCTTACCCCATGAAGGCATCTCTGCAATGACGCATTGGAGATGAGGATGGTCGCCGTCGGTACTGAACCCACCTACCGCACCGTTGCGGGCGAGACCGACGAGCAGCAGCGGTGCGGCAACGCGACATTCGCAGTACGTCCTTGCGCCCCGCACCGCGTCGCGGTCGCGGTGATCGGCGAGATCGACGCCGTCAACGGCCGTGCGCTCGCCCGCTACGTCGAGCGTCACACCCGCGTCTCGCGGCAGTTGGTGCTCGATCTGCGTGCGGTCGACTTCTTCGGCAGTCAGGGTTCCACCGCGCTCTACTACATCAGCGTGCACTGCACGCGCAGTGATGTGGACTGGGCGATCGTCGCCAGCTCGGCGGTGCAACGGCTGCTGGCCATCTGCGATCCCGACAGAACTCCCGGTGACCGGCGAATTGAGCGTGGCCCTGTCCCGGTTGGACCGGCTCGCACACAGCAGACACCACGTCGTGCGCAGCGCGAGGTCGCGCCGGCTCAAACGGTGAGCAGCACCACGGCTGCCGGTCAGGCACCGAAGTACTCGTGGATGTGCCGGATTGCCATGGCCCCTTCCCCGACGGCGGAGGCCACGCGCTTGACCGAGCCGCTGCGTACGTCACCCGCTGCGAATACCCCGGGTCGGCTGGTCTCCAGCATCATCGGTTGACGGTGCATTCGTCTCTGACCGCGGTCCGCCTCCGAGTAAGGTGCTGCCGGCCCAGTCGACACGTAGCCGTGGTCGTCGAGCTCGAGCGTGCCGGCAAGCCAGGAAGTGTTGGGGACAGCACCGATGAAGACGAATAGGGCGCGGGTCTGAATGCAGATTCGCTCGCCGGACCTGTTGTCCTCGGCCACCACCGAAGTGAGCACACCGTCACCGTGACCATGCACCTCCCGAATCTCGGTACACGTCCGCAGGGTCACCCGGGGGTGCTGCTGGATCTGATCCACGAGATATCGCGACATGTCGTTGTTCGGGTCGTCGCTGCGGATCAATACGTACACCCGAACAGCCCGGGCGGCGAGAAAGACCGCCGCCTGACCCGCGGAATTACCACCACCGACAATGACGACGGGCCCAGTGCCGCAGGTTAATGCCTCGTGAACAGTGGCGGCGTAGTAAACGCTGTTGCCCTCAAATGCTTCGATTCCCGGAACGGTGAGCCTGCGGTACCGCGCTCCGGTGGCGACCACGACGGCACGAGCGGCCACCGATCCTTGATCGGCGAGGTGGACCAGATGATGTCCGCCGTCGGATTCCAGGCGGACGGCTTCGGCCGATACCACGATCCGTGCGCCAAATTTTCCGGCCTGCAGACCAGCCCGCTCTGTCAGGTCCGCCCCCGAGATACCCGCCGGGAATCCGAGGTAGTTTTCGATCCCCGGTGAGCTCCCGGCCTGCCCACCGGTTGCGATCCGTTCCATTGCTGAGGTGACCAAACCATCCGAAGCGCCGTAAACGGCCGCGGCAAGACCGGCCGGACCACCCCCCACCACAACGACGTCGACTTCGGTGGGAACTGTATCGGGCACCGGTATCCCGACCCGGCGGGCCAGCTCGGTGTTGGTCGGGTTGCGCAGCACCTCACCGGCCCAGATCACTACCGGGGTCTCCTGGCAGGAAACGCCGAGCCGCCCCAGCAGGCGCTCGGCCTGCCTGTCACGCTCCAAGTCGATCCATCTGTGCGGGAGACGATTTCGCGCTGCGAACTCCCGCAGCCGCGAAGTATGGGGATCGAAACAGGAACCGATGATCCGCAGTCCGGTTCCCTCCTGGATCAGCAGCGAGCGACGCAACAGGTACGCGCGCAGAATAAGGTCACTGAGGACCGGATCGTGGGCGACCAGGGCCCGCACTCGCTCGACCGGCACCACCACGACGTCGCCGGAATCCACCACTTCGGCGGAGTAGAAGGCGGGCTGACCCTCGAGATCGCCCATTTCTCCGAGGAACCGCCCGGGGCCGTGCACTCGCATCACGTGCCGACCGCCCGCCTCGTCGGTAGTGATGACCGCGACCATGCCACGCAGGATGACGAAGAGGTAATCGGAGCGGTCGCCCTCTCGGATCAGCGTCTCGCCGGCGTCGACGGCACGCCGACCGCCGCCTGTCGCGAGGGCGGCGATCTGATCGTGGTCCAGTCGCGGGTATGCGCCGTATAGGTCGGGGGTTTCGACCGGTGTAGCCGACGCCTGCTGGTCGATGGTGGTTTCAGACATAGTTCTCGTGGACGTGGCACCAACGCCGCGTCGGTCGCGGCCGTGTCGACTGCACGATCGGATGTCCGACGGATGTCATCATCGTGCCTCCTTTTTCGCACTCCCGACCGACATTGCGTGGTCTAGCAATTTCGAAGCACCGCAACGGGACCGGCGCCTGATTGCCTCCTCCGTCAGGCCGCCAGGAACAGACCCAAGTAACCCGTAGCGAGTAGGCCGTGCTCCGCATACACGCCGATCAATTCCATCGCCAGCCAGGTCGCTGCGCGGGAAGGCCCGGTCGACATGTCCGCGCGGACCCTCGTGTGACGATCGCGAACTCCTGTGAGTCGGCCGCACTCTTCGCCCCCGACCTATCCCGTTCGTGCAACCAACAACCGGCTCACCGGTGGCACTCCTCGTGAGCCCGCATATCAAACCGGGTCATACTTCCTCACTGTCGCAGCGCGGCCCTTCGAGTCTCCGCGCTCGCGGCCTCCCCCGGGCGTCCATTCCCCCGTCCATTGGCGTCCGCTTCGAGCACACTCTGCCAGCCGGACCGGATCCTTACATCGACCCGCGAGAGCCAAACGAGGTCAGCTACACAAGCCTTCGGGGACGGACATGCGCACGTCGGCGCAGCCGCCAACTCGCTTTTCGACGTCGTTGAATTCGTCAAACCGTTCAGCAGGCCGCGGACGTCGTCACTTACATTGACTGTTGCGTACCCAGCCGATGGAAATCCGCGGGCAGCTGGCTGAGCACATCGTCGAATTCTCCGGGTGTGATCGCCTCGCGCAGGGTGGCGAACACCGCGTCGACAGCCAGTTCGGCAGTGTCCATATAGGTATCAGCCGCGTCGGCGGTCCGTCTCACGAATTCCTCGAAGCCGAATGCCTCGGCGTTCTCCCGGGTGCTGGTCAAAGCTGATTTAAGGGGGGCGGGCAATTGCGCTGCAAGATCTTGCGCCTCACCGCCGCTGATCCGCTGCGCCAGTGTCGCCAGAGTGGCGCTGGTCAATGTCGCCGCTTGCCCCTCTGAGAGTTCAGCGTTCGCTGCCACTCGTGCGATGAATTCCTCGTATCTCATCTCGGTTCCTTTCGGGTGTGGGCCGTTGCCATCGTGATCGATTCACCGCCGCAACGCCTCGGTCCAAGGAGCCGAAGACACCGCCCAATGCCGGCCCGCCAGGTGAACATCCCCGCTGCGGATGCGCGTCGCCGCCTAGCCACACGCGGAGATCGAGTCGCACAACGCTTCTCGCGATGGGGGCGTACAAATCAAGAAGACGGGACGGGGCGGGGCGGCTGGGCGCTGGACCGAAGCGTCTGCGAGGGGCTTTCCCCGAAGAGCTGACGATACTGAATGGCGAACCGGCCCAGATGCAGGAATCCCCATCGGCCTGCGACCATCGTCACCGTGACCGAGGGCGGAGAGTGAGCGATCAGTTCTGCACGCACATGGTGCAGTTGTCGGCGGACATGAAAAACTGCCCACCGGCGGACATGAAAATGCCCAGTAGCGGCCAATAAGAACTGCCCACCGGCGGACACGAAAGTGCCCGTCGGCGGCCATGAATCTGTCCAGACCCCCTTTT
>NZ_JBTBFV010000065.1:0-28503 GCF_054786995.1 Mycobacterium sp. ZZG | reverse complement strand
TCTTCACCTGCGAGGTGCCTTCCCGCTGGAACGATTGAACCCTAGAGAAGTCCAATTATTCCTTGCAGGACAGGCACTTTCGCGTATCTACACCCCATCGAACGCAAACTTCCGCGAAAAATCCGGGCTAATCAAGCCACCGAAGCAAGACCTGGCCGGCGCCGCCGCCCTTGGCCGAATGGACAGATCCTGGTGGCGAGTCCCCGTTACTGCGTCCACCCGGTTCTGGAGTCGGGTTGGTGTGATCTGTTCTCAGTTGACGTTGCAGGCCACCGGGGTGTGGGTGCACCGGCAGGCTGCAGCGTACTCGGCCGGCGTGCGGTAGCCCAGGGCTGAGTGGCGGTGTCGGTGGTTGTGTTCGTGCTTGAAGTCGCCGATGACCACGCGGGCCTCGAACAGGGTGTTCCAGTAGTTGCGGTTGAGGCACTCCTTGCGTATGCGGTTGTTGGACGATTCGATGTAGCCGGTGTCCCACGGGCAGCCCGGCGGGATGTACACCATCCCGGTCTTGTTCTCGCAAAACCTTTGCAGCGCTTGAGAAACCATCTCCGGACCGTTATCGAGGCGCAGCACCTTCGGCGGCCCGCCGGCCACGGCGAACACCTTCGTCAGCTCGGCGACCAGACGCTCACCAGTGATGGAGCGCTCCACCACGTGCAGCAGCGACTCGCGGGTGTGCTCATCGATCATCGAGGCGATCTTGATGGCCTTCCCGTCGATGGTGGAGTCGAACTGGAAGTCGATCGCCCACACCACCTTCGGCGCATCGGCGATGATCGGCGGCACCGACGACACCCCGGCCCGCTTGCGCGGCGAGACGACTTTGACCTGTAGGCCTTCTTCGCGGCACAGCCGGTGAATCTTCTTCAAGTTGACCTCACGGCGCTCGTCGTAGCGCAGCGCCGCCCAGGCACGTCGGAACCCGTGGCAGGGGTGTTTGATGGCGTAGCCGCGCAGCCAGGCCCTCATCTCGGCGTCGGGATCGGTCGGAGTCTGCGCCAGCGGCAGGCGGCGGTAGGTGGAGCGGGCCAGCCCAACGGCTTTGCACGCCAACCGTTCCGACATACTCAATGTCTCCTTGAGCATGTCGACGGCGCGGCGCTTAGCAGCTGGGCTCAGAATTTTCCCTTCGCGACCTCCCGCAGCGCGTCCTTTTCGAGCTCGGCGTCGGCCAGCAGCCGCTTGAGGCGGGCGTTCTGCTCGCGCAACTCCTTGAGCTCCTTGGCGGCATCGGTGTCTATCCCGCCGTAGGTGCGCCGCCAGTTGTACAACGTGGCCGGCGAAACCCCCAGCTCGGCAGCGATCTGTTCGCCGGTCTTGCCCTCGGCAGCCAACTCATCTGCCCGGCGCAGCTTGCGAACGATGTCCTCCGCGGAATTCCGCTTCCGACCAGCCATGTGTTCATCGTCCCTTCTGACCCGGCATCGGGCCACAGGACTCTAAAACTGGTCGGACTCATTCAACGGGAACACGCCACTGGGAAGAGCACCCTTCGCAGGGGCCAGGCGATTCACGAGTCACACGCAGCCAGGACGGCGACACCGAATCCTGTCAGCCAGCACCGGGGCCAGCCGTGTAAAGACTTACAGGCGATTCAGCCCGCCGGGCCGAGCATGACCTCGGTCGTGACCACGTGGCGCGGCGGATGCGGTCCGGCGGCATCGAAGCCGTGTAAAGACTTACAGGCGATTCAGCCCGCCGGGCCGAGTCATTCAACGGGAACACGCCACTGGGAAGAGCACCCTTCGCAGGGGCCAGGCGATTCACGAGTCACACGCAGCCAGGACGGCGACACCGAATCCTGTCAGCCAGCACCGGGGCCAGCCGTGTAAAGACTTACAGGCGATTCAGCCCGCCGGGCCGAGCATGACCTCGGTCGTGACCACGTGGCGCGGCGGATGCGGTCCGGCGGCATCGAAGCCGTGTAAAGACTTACAGGCGATTCAGCCCGCCGGGCCGAGCATGACCTCGGTCGTGACCACGTGGCGCGGCTGATGCGGTCCGGCGGCATCGAAGGGCCCCGGCGCGGCAAACGAGTCCGTTAGAAACGAACTCCGTCGGGTCGACAGTGGGGCGTCAATTCGTTCCGGTCGCATCGAACATTTGCCAATTGAATTCCCGCGGCGCCCATGAGGTACTCGACTCCCAAGTATTCCGACCAGATGTACTCGGCAGCTTCGTCGAAGCGATCCCTTGCATCTGTGGTTAGAGCACCGTGGTGCATCTTTAGGACTATGTCGAACGTTCCGTCTTCTTTGTCGTAGACGTCTGCTCCTTGGAATGCACCGTGTAACCTCCGATATGCGTCTTGACCGCCGACGAAGTTGACGGTCGCGGAGTACTCATCCAAGATCTGGCGGCACCTCGCTACAGCCCCAACTTGCAAGTTATTCTCGGCTAGGCCGTCAAGTGCATCGAATTCTTTCGACGCGTCAGATGCAAACAGCGTCGACGACGATAGTTCGCTCAGTCGGAGCACACGCTCCGCACCACTAATGAGATTAGTCAAGGTGAAATGCATGGCGTCGAAGCTCACAAGCCTCGCCCATTCCGCCGCACTAGAAAGAGAGGTGACTAAGTCGGATGCCGCCTTGCCGTACCAAAATCGCTCGGCCCCGAAGTGTCCGAGTCCGATTCTCCGCGACACACGGTGATTGCCGATGTCCATCGCGTCCGCGACACGTAGGATAGCAGTCGCTTCTAAGAGATCCTCTGGATCAAAGAAGCCCGACAAGCGTTCGTCCTGGATTCTCTGCGAGAGCGTGCGCGAGTATTGCCGTTCAGCTTCTTGGCAGAGCACGCACGCCGCGCTCTCGTCACAGATTCCGGTTGACTTTGGTGGATGCGTGTCACTCCAATAACTATTGGTCAATACCGTATGGCGTTGGTGAAAGGCACTTAATAGTCCGACCGCGGCCGCGAGTGCCTTCTCGTCCGTGTAGGCGTCCCATTGCTCTGGGAATAGTGACGTCCGGTCGTTGGAGATGATCTGTTGCGAAAACATCCCATGGAATTTTCGGACATGCCGGAAGTCAGTGACAACACGGCCAGCGAGGTGCCCGCCCGTGTGGCCGATGTCGTGGAGCCACGCCGCGCCGCTCAACACTTCGTAGATCTCGGCCCGAGTCGATATGCCGCGCAAACGATCGCGCGCCGATAGCAGCATCGCTGCGTTGCGGTCTACGTTTGCGCCATGCACCGCAGCGTGGTCCACCATCTGGGGGAGTTGGTTGACTAGCCAGACCTCGCCGTCGACCCACCGCTTGACTCTTGCCGATTGGCGTTGAGCGGCATTCTGGAGAGCCGGAGAGTCGTTTGCTACCTCGGTGAGGAAGGGTCTATCGCCGGCGGCGACGCTGCGCTCAATGAACCGCTGCCAGCGCGTTCCACGAGGGGACCACGTCGTAGGGTCTATGAGGCCAATTGCTCTCAAATCATTTGCAGTAGCACTCAGCTCGCTCGATAGCGGATTAGATACGCGACCTCTACTGCATTCAACAAGAAAGCTCTGCTGATCGGCGCGAAGGCGTACCCACTGAAGTTCGAAGAACTGATCCAGCACCGGCAGCATGTCGCTTAAAGCACCGCTGCCGCCAGCCGCTCGGTCTTCAGCCATTTGACGGCCGATCGTCTTCAAGATCAATGGCCAACCACCGGTCAATGCGTACATTCCTGAGGAGAGCTTCAGATACTCGTCGGATGGCAGGCCTGCCGCGGAAACGATGTCCTTCCAAGCGTCGGCTGTTTCGTTCTCATCCAGAGGTACGATCACTGTAGGTGCGGACATGAAACTGAACGCGGCGGAACCGGTCCGGGACTGAAACTCGCTTGTGGAGTCCGTGCCGGCAAGCACCAGTCTAATTGTCGCCGAACCCCGCCCGGAATTAACGAGCGACCGCAGCGCTGAGTCTACTAAATGGCGCCGTAGTGCTTCATAGTTGTCGATAAGGAGAACGATAGACTCATCGATGTGGCGAATCGCTTGCGAAAGCGCCTCGAAGTTATCTGCGGTTAGCGTTTCAAGTCTTATGCCCTGACGGTTGAGTTCATTAAAAACATGACGGATGAAACTCGCTTCGTCGTATACGGCGCGTTGTGACGCGTCTACCAATAGTACGATGGCGTTAGGGTTCAGTCGCGTTATCGAGTCGGCAAGGCATCGAAGCCAGGATGTCCGACCCGCTCCCGGTGCGCCTCGCAAAGAAATGTGATCGCCGGCGACTATGCGTATCGCGAGATCAGAGACCCTCTGTCCTCCCCATAAATCTTCTACGCGGCTAACGGGATCAGCTAACTTCGCTATGTCGGCATTCTGTGCGTTTGGTTGCATTTTCAATCCTGAAACTCCATCAATTGAGGCGTGAGGTCGAGATTATGGTTTGCTAGCCAGAACCTGCGGAATAGGTCGACGCCAAACACGTAGGCTGCCTCCCCCATGAGGTTTCGTTCTTCGATGATGCCGCGGTCCACCAAGGTTGCGATGGCAGAGTTAATCCGCCTGGTGCGGGATTCATCCATCTGGCCGATCCGCGAAATGATCTCGGCTGCAGAAACAGGATGCGCGATGTGTTCGTCCTTGGTGATGTTGCACAGCACACTTGTCACGAGGCGAATCTCAAGGGGATCCGTCGGGTTATACATATTGTTTAGAAACGCTGTCTCGTTCATTCCCTGTATATGTAAGCGAGTTACCTCGGCAGCATCGGGTGAAACTAGCGCATTGGCTACCAGTGTGATGTCGGCCGCCCCGAGCATGTTGCGATTCGCGTGCAACGCGTAGAAAGCGCACTCCCGGCAGATCCACTGAACGAAGTAAGGTACGCAACCGGAGAGGCGAACGATCTCCTCGATCGCGGGCTGGGTGAATGTCAGTTGATCACCCATGGCACCGATCAACTCAACAGTAGCCTCCCGATCGATACGGCCGATTCGACGTTCCACGACGTTCACGAGCTGCCCAGCGTCGCCGAATGCCGGGTCATGCAACATCGATCTGAGTCCGAACGCTCCAACCAAAACAAACGATGCATCACCACCAAACGCCTGAGCACGAATCATCGAAAGGAATGCCGAACTCATCAGTTGTCGACTGGCCAACTCGGCGAACTGCGTGAACTCGTCGATCATGACGATGCATGTGAAGCCGCGTTTACGTAGGTTTGAGATGTGGTTTTCCCAGTCCGCCCATTTGTTGTGTTCGTCATCTACGATCTGCTGGCGGTACTCTTCGAGGTTTGGCAGAGCTTCCGCCTCGGTGACAGCCTCGACGCCGATGGCCAGCTTTTGTATAAAGTGGCCAACCAGATCCGAGATATTGTCCATCCGGGCTGCTGCATCCAAGTCGATGATGACAGGCACCAGTGTGGTATGCGTTCCAGGTTCGGCACCGGGCACCTCCGCACCCCGTAGTCGTAAGGCAAGGTAGTCCCGAATAGACGTCTTACCAGTCCGCGTCAGGCCGTATAGCAGAAGCGTGCGTGTGCGCTCGAAAGGGTCGGTGAAGTGCACATCGGACAGTTCGCCAATGAGCGGCCATCGACCGAGGAAAAGCTCTTCCTTCGGTGTCTGGCCGTAATTCCAGGGAATATCTTGCGGGCCAAACGTGCATTGGCCCGCGATATCTATCGTCGCCTTTGTCTGGGTAACGATGTCATTTGAGAATTGGCCCCGGGCCGTAGTCTCGATAAGAACGGTCGTGCCCCGATACTCCTCGATTCCGCCGGGGAATGGAACGCTTAGTTCCAATTCGGCCTGACTGCTCTGACCAACCCCGAGTTCCGGGAATGTTTCAACACGCTCAAATTCGTGAGGGTCAAAACCAGGTGTGTCATAGGTGAACTTGATCGAATAGTTAGATGCGCTCGCACGTCCTTTGTTCTCGATGAACAGGGTGGTCTTTAGACCGCCGGGTGGTGAGAAATGAAAGAAGGGCGGGTCGAGCTTGACCACAAGATCGGGCTGTAGCGCCTGTTGCGCTGCTGCTTCAGCGACACGGATTTCCTCCAGCCATCGGCCCACTAAGTCGTGCCCCTGGGCTTGGCAAATGTAAGTCTTGGCGTGCCTTGTTGACCTGTGGACATCCTCTAGTCGGCTACGGACGCTACTTAAGATTGCGTTACGCTCGTGGTCTGATTTTCGCTCGATCCCATCCAGCAGATCTAGCACGGTGGTGAGTGGTTGAATCAACTCCCGATTGTCGGTCCGTGTCCATGTTCCTGACTCGGTGGGGCGCTCGGACCATTTGCTTATCAACACCCCGGGTGCATTGGTGTTGAAGTTAACTTTGCGAACCTCCGCGAAGAATTGTTCCGTCCGCCTTATTGCATGAAGGCGCTGGAAAGCGGCTTCGCGCACCAGCCGATCCGAGGAGACGTCTGGTGACTCGATTTCAGGGCCGACAATATCCCGAAGGATCGACCGCAACTTGTCGGGCTCGTGCGCAACGATTCGGAGCACCTCTTTGAGCTTGAGGCCGTTGATGATCGCTCCAGTCTTCGTTGGGCGCGCTGAGAGAAGATAGATTACGGTGTCGAGGTATTCTCGGAGCAGTGGATCGTCGTTGCCGCTGAACGCCTCAGTCGTCAGTAGATCGGATGAGGCCGGACCAACTCGGATGTCGGCGTCAGGGTCTATTTCTAAGCGATGGACCACCATCGAAATTCGGAGGACATTCCTGAAAGCTCCGGTGAATCGACTGAAGGCCCTGTTGGGGTAAACGCGGAGTGCTTCGCGCAAGTACGAAACTGCATAATCCCTGTGCGCCGCAAGTCGACTTGATCGGGGATTTCTGCCGTGGAGATCATCGAATCGCTTGATCGTCTCCGCCGCCTTTGCCAAAGCGTACCCGGCCTCAACCTCTCCGTTCTTTTGCGACCTCGGGGCAGAAAGTTGGCTTAAGGCTTTTGCCGCATCTAGGTATCGCGTAAGGACGGTGGTCTCGTTCACCTCTGGTGTCTTTGCAGTGAGGATGAGTCGGGCGACATCGGGTTCGGTAATGTTGCCGCCCAACTCGCGAGCCTCGGCGTCAACGATTGAGTGATCCAAAATATCCTGGGCCAATAGCGGACTAACGGTTAACTCGATGCTGTCGATCCCATCGTCATCCTCATCGACCACGAGTACCTGGCTGTCGGCAATTTCGTAATCCGTGATTGCCAAACGAAGTCGCTGAACACCTGGGTTGCTCCCGGACCGCCTACCTTGCTCGAGTTCAGCAAGTACCTGCTTTGCTGACGTGAGTTTCTTCGCCTTGATGTAGAGATGCCCTAACTGGACACCCCAGTGCGTCCTGGCGCCCTCATCCGACCCACGTAGCTTGAACAAGCGATCGTAGTAGGGTTCCGCCTCCGTATGTCGCTGCGCTCTCCGGAAGGTGTCCACGACTGCGTGCAACAAAGACTTATCTTCGGGCGAGTTTGCCAACTCTGCACGAAGTAGGTCCAGTGCCTTTTCGTGTTCACCAGAACGACTCAGAGCGAGGGCGGCTTGAATTGATTCGGTGCGGCGTTTCGCAGCAGCGTTCCGTTCTTGTCTCTCGGCGAGGCTCGCATCTTGCTTCTCGCTGGATTTCTGCTTGGCAGCCGGAACAGCCTTCGTCGTCTTATTTTTACTGGGCGTGCCTTGCGACTTGGTCGTGGAGGGATCTGGGCGTTTTGCTGTGGGTTGGTTGCCCGTGGCAGGAGACGATGGAGGCGCCTGCTGCTTTCTAGGCTGCGCGCCAGTTCGCTGTGCGATCTCCTTCCTGAGCGAAGGATCCAGCGACTCGTTCGCCGCCTCCTTAAGACGGCGTACCTTGTTGTACGCGATCTTTGCTTGGGGGTCGTCCAGTTCCCAAAGTGCCCTTGCGAGGTAGAGCCAAGTGCCCGTACGACCGGTGTCGCGCGCGAGTGCACGCTGACACCAGTTGGCGAATTCACGGACCTCCTCAGGCCCTGCGAGAACGGCTCGCACAAACCGAGCGCTTAGCGAAGTGCTGTCTCCCTGCAAACTCATGACGCGAGCATAGTGAGCCGTCGTGCACATTGTTGGGCAGTCCTTGCTGTACGCCCCAGGCTGGACCCTCGCAAACCTGATGGGAAGTGCGGGGCGCGGCGCCGAGTTCGAATCGGGCACATAGCTACTGTCTGCTTCTGAAGGCGAGGCCGTCCGTAAACAGTGCATAGTCAAGGCCGCAGCGAAGCACGACGAGATCACGACGCTCAGCTAAGCGAAGGAGTTCATCGAGTTCCTCGACTTCCACGTTGTGCTCGCATAAAGGCAAGGCCTTCACGGGCACGATTCGGCTATTCCGATCGGTACGGTGGCGCGGCTTGGCCAGATCGATGTCTTCGGCCTCTATGGTTCGACGGTTCGCTCCCCGGGCGCGCCAGATCGCCGTGTGGATTACGTATTCAAGCTCGCGGAAGTTGCCGTCTCGGTACTCATGGCCGAGCAGTCGTGCCATCGCGTCAGGGGAGATATGCGACACCAACCGCTCGTGATCGTGTGGGTGATCAGGGTTTACCAAAGGGTTCTGCGCGACGAAATCGATCAAGCGGGTGAGTTCGCCAGGCTCCCGTGCTCGCAGTGGTGGCAGAGTCACCCGCGCGCGGAAGCGCGCCAGGAGGTCATTGCGGAACTGCCCGAGTGCCACCATGTGGCTAACCTCGCGGTTGGTGGCGGCGACGATGTGCGTGTATGGGAAGAAGGACTGCGACGTGCCTTCGATTCTGATGCGGAGGTCGTTGAAGTACCGCAGCAACCGGGTCTGTGCATCGTGTGGCATGTCCCCCAGCTCGTCGAGGAACAACGTGCCGTACGCCGCCTGCGTTGCAGCCCCGACGCGGAAGCTGACCCCGCTATAGGTTCCTGTAGTCGCGCCGAACAGTTCGTAGTCGAAGTTGCGGATGTCCATACCCGCCACGGCGACCTCGACGAGTTGCCCGCGCCGACCGTCATGGGTGGGCGCATCCGTAAGCACGTCGTGAATCAGTCCGGCTAGCAACGACTTCCCGGTACCCGAGTCGCCAAGAATGAGCAGGGGTGGAGGCAGCGATTTCCACTCTCCGAGTTCTCCTGTTCCTGAGAAGATTTGGCGGACCGACTCTTCACGCGCGTGTTCAACCAGGTCGGATAGGTTAAACGGGCCACTGGTCTTCAGTAAGCCCTTCGAATCGACGGCCGCGGCCGCGAGTCGGTCGGCTGGATCCCAAGGGATCTCGGGTCTGACTCTTCGCATCTGACCGAGCGCGGCACGAAGTTCCGAGAGGAAGGGTGCCGTGGATTTCGAGTCGAAGGAAAGGAACCGACGGGCTTCGTAGGGCTCGGGTTCGGCCGGGAGGCTCCACGTCGATCCGATTGCGACGCCGCAACCCGGTTGGGCTGACTGCATGACTTCTTGCCGGAGTCGCCCGAAATCGAAGGCTTCGACGTCGTCTTGAGTGATCAGCGTGCGGATGCACGAATAGCGTAGGTGCAGATCACGGAGTGACCACGGACGCAACTCGTCGACGACCGCCACCACGGGTACGGCGGCGTCCTCGCAGGCGCGCAGGACGTCGGGAATCTCCTCGCCCGCGACCGCGACGACCACGAGTCGCATCCCGCGTACGTCGTGGGGGTCGACGGCACACCACTCGGCGGCGGGGAGCGGCAACTCCATTCCCGATGTGCCAATCATGCGCCAAGATCCAGTTCTTCGAAAGCGCCCGCCAAGCCGAGTCGGACGAGGCCGGCTCCCCGTTTGTTGAGCTTGAGACCGGTTTGCTGGAGCACCTCCTCGTCCACCATTTTCTCCAGATTCTCCCTCTCGGCCTGAATGACCTTCTGCGACAGGATGTTCAACATCGGGACGAACGGCAGTAGCGCCCTCATCTGAGGAACTTGGTGCCTGATGGCGTCAGCTCGAGTGGCGACAACTCCGGGAAGTGAGTGTCGTTCGGCCACCACGCGGGCTATCGCCAGGGCGGGTCGGTCCGCGTCGGTGCGTAGTTCGGTAATGAGATCGCGAGCTTCGACAACACTCAGGCCGTCATCCTTGAACCACCAGAAATACTCTAAAGGCACCAGACCCCATGGCGCCTGGATGATCTCGCGCCGCCGCCTGCTGAGTAACGGCGAGGTCGTCTTCGGATCTCCGAACTCCGCGGCGAGTTCCTTTTGCTGCATCGGCATCATTTTTCTCACGGCTTCGATGCGAGTTCGGGCTGCCAGTGCCCTGGGTTGTAGCCGCTCTAGCGCTGCAGCGATGCGGTGGATCTCGTCAACGATAATCGCGACAGTCGCCGGGTCGTGATTCCGCAGCCCGTCTTGAGGGCTCCTAACTGTGAAACGCAAATCGCCGTCGATGCCGTCTGACTCTGCCGAACGCGCTGACGCGGGAGGAACCCAGGGAGCGGCCCGTGAGTAGACGATCATCGGGCGTTGCGTGTAGGTGCCGCCGACGTCGAAGTCTTCGTCGTCGACCGCATCGTCGTCAACGGGCTCCAGTTCTTCGGGTACGTCTGGCCACGGTTCGTCGTAACTGTCATGCGCGTCGCGCGACGGGACTTGCTCAGCGAGAGTGACGGCCGCCCGGCTAAGCAGGTGGCCGAGAGACGGCTTGGTACCTCGTGCTTTATCGGCGCCGCGCTCGGTCGCCCTGCCGATTGCCGGAGCGACTTCCCGGCGTCGGTCGGTCGAGTTCGTCGGCACGATTAGTTCCCTCCTCGGATCACGGCCAGTCGCAATGCACTTGGCGATCTAGTGATCGCCTCGGCGTTGTCGGGCTGCAGAAGGACCGCGAGATCACCTCGATTCGTCGCCTGGACGAATGCCGAACCAGTCTGCTGGGCGGCGGTCAACGGCCGGGCAACGCCCTGGCTGTGGACGTGACGTAAGCGGCGCCAAATCACCTCCACGTGGTGCGGGTCGACCGACGCGTCGAGGCACTCGTCGACGAGCGCCATCAGCGGCCGGTATGCCGCGACGAGGTCCTCGATGGAATCGATGGGCTGTGCCATGATTTCGCTCAGCGTCGTGGGTTGTGCGCCATCGCGATTGATACGACCGTCGCCGAGCAGGGCGCGTAGCCGTACTACGTTGCCGCCCACCGCGAGGTTGGTGCCTCCTTGGAAGGCTTTCATGGCATTCTGAGTACCTCGCTCGCCGACTGCGAAGGCTGCAAGTAGGCCGACCCGCGTGCCAGCGGACGAAGCGGGACCGCCGGCCGCCGCGTAGCACCGCGCGCACACGCCAGTTGCTGCACCGCATCCCAGAATCGTGCCGAACCCGAAGTGGGTTCTTCCGCAATCTGTCTCAGATATGACCACATCGTAGGTGGCCTCGACGACGGCCTTCGTCAAACCGCCCGCCAACGGCGATACCAGCTTCTTGTCAGACAGTGCCCGGAGGCCACCAGGTGCCGTTGCGAAGAAGTCACCGTCGTCGAGGCCGGCCACAAAGCTTTCCTCGACGTCCGGAGTCGGCAGCCCGTCGAAGCCTTGGAGCCTCCCACGGCGGATAAGCAATTGCTCGATGCCGCGACTCTTGCCGGCCACCCCCGCCGCCATCGCCTCGCCTAATGCCGATGCCAACGGCACGCCGAGGTCAGGCACGCCTGGGTGGGCCTGGGCTGCGAGATCGGGCAACTCGACTGCGGAGAAGGACCAACCGGTGGCCTCGTCGACGCCGATGCCGAAGATGCGCGTCATCGCCTCCAGCGCCGCTCGCCCGTCTGGTGCTCGGTCGACCACGCGAAGGATGAGCGCGTCCTTCTCCGACGGAGCGATGGCGTCCCCCGTCGCGATCGGATCGTTTGCGGGGAGTCCGAGTTGCGAGCACAACTCTGCGCGTCCGCCCGGTCTTCGGCCGAGGAGCCACAGCCCGAGGGCGACATCGAGGTCGGACTTCGCCATCGGCTTATCGTTCGCGATGTGGGAATACGAGGCGGACGGGCGCAGCAGGCGCCAAGCTTCCTCGCGCGCTGCGGGATTCAGAAGCCGGTGCACGCTGACCTCATCACCGTCGAAATCGCCTGCCAACCGCGCGCACAGGAACGGATGGATGCGGAACGCCGATCCGTCGACCAAATCTGGCCGCAGCGCGATCAGGTTCGTTGGAAGCAGCGTCGGCTGGCGGTTGACGAGCACCACCTGCCCGTCGTCCGAAGTTGGATCGAGCCCCATGGCGGCCGCCGCCGTACGTGGAATGCCGATCGTCTCCGGGTCGCGGGTAGGGTCGGGAACCATGACGCCGCGCGCCGCGTAGTCGGTGTCACGGCCGCGTAGCGCCCTTCGCAGCAGGCCTCGCTTCCCACCAAGACGTGCCGCGATCGTGTTTGCACTCGGCGGATCATCGAGGTATCCGAGCAGGTTCGTCACCGCCGCGCTCAGCCTCTGGAGACCACGCGCGGGATTGGCTGCAGCGTGGGCGTTCTCGATGATCAAGCGCCGATAGGCGTTGTCAAGAGCGTTCTCCCGATACGGGCGTAGCGCGGGCGGTAGCACCGGGATTGACAGCAGGTCCCATGGCGCGTTGTCGGACGCCCACGGGTGGCGGATCGGCGCGGCAAGCCTTATCCGGAAGCGGCAACTGCGCCGATCAAACTCGGGATGGGGGCGAGTCATCGTGTGGCAGATGGGGCACACGGTCCCGAGCGATGAACTCGCGCCGCATGCGCACCTCGGTGAGGCCTCGTCACCTCCGTGATGGTGGTCGTGCAGTGGGTCGAACGCAGGACTGCCGTCCAGCGTTGTCAGGTTGGGATTGGTGATGAGTTTGACGATCTCGTCAGGAAGGTCCTGCAGCCCAGCGCCTTCCGGGTTGTGCTGGATGGTCGGTGCGCTGTCGCCATCGGTGACGAGGCGTAGTCCCGCGACGCGGAGGTGGGCAGCGACGGCGTCCAGGGAGTCGCTGGCCTGATCGCTGCGCGATTGGACGTCTCCGACAATCTCGTCGGCCGAAACGGCTTGCAATGCCCACATCTCCATCTCGCCGACGCGCTGGGCGCCGCCGAGAAGGTGACCTGCAATCCAGGTCGAGCCCTTGGCGGGTTGCTGGCTGAGCGGTGACCGGCTCCCTATCAGCCGGGAGCGCTCCTTGTTCACGGCCAGGTGGTCGAGCTTGAGCATGTGCTGCCAGCCCACCACCACCGCATGTCCGTCGAGCGCTCCATCTTTGGACCACAACGGCATTCGGCCACCCGCGGCACCCAGCCTCTCCAGGTCGCATGCAAGCACATCAGGCGCGCTCAGTCTGCGGCCCACGAGCTCGGTGGAACTGATGCCCGAAAGGTCGTTGCGCAACGTGGTGTGAGTTTCGTACAACTGGCTGGGGTTGAGCCGGCGGATGACGCCGAGCGGGTTGAGTAGCATTTCGACGCGCCGTCCGTCTGCCAGTCGTGGCATTTCTTCCTCATCGAGGATCTTGGCGACGACCCCCTTGGCTCCGTGTCGGTTGGTGAGCTTGTCGCCGACCTCCAGCGGCCGTTCGACGCAGATTTCGACACAGACTTCGTCGCCGTCGATCCGCAGATCGGTGACCGTCCCGCGTTCGGGTGCGCGAACTGTGCGTAGCAGGCGCTGGCCGCGAGCAATCTCGACAACGACCTGGTCCTTGTTCACCGGTGCACCGACATCGACAATCAGATGGGGCAGTTCGCCGCTCACCAGGTTGACCCTGTCGCGGAACCGGAGATAGTGCCGCGATGTCAGGGCGGGCACCAAGGCGGTGGAGACCACAATCGCGTCCTCGAAGTTCCATCCGTGCCAGGGGGTGTACGCGACGAGGCAGTCCCGGCCTTGCGCCAAGTGCGGCCTGCCGTCATTGTCGATGACGACGTCTGGTGCGCTGGCTAGCAGGTCGCCGGTGAACACGCGGGCGCCTTTCGCGACGTGCGGTCGCCAACAGCTGTCGACCGCTGATGCACTCGGTGTGGCCGGCCCGAACCCGACGATCACCGACGCGCCGCCGGCCCGCGGGGCGAGTTCGACCCAGTTGCGGCCGACGCGCGTGACCTCGGCGGCCAGGGGGGCGCGGCACACCCCGTGCTCTTCGGCGATTCGGTCCGCGACCGCCGTCTCGACGCCGGCCCGCATGGCGCCCGCGATGGGGACCGCTTGTCGCATCAAGCGGGCTGCGATCGACGCGCGGGTGGGGTCGTCGTGGTTGACGAAGGGGATGAGCGCTGAGGCGACGCTCAGGTCATCGGGCTCGTCGAGTTCGACAGGTCGGTCGAGTCCTGCGGGCGATGGTCGGGCGCCGAGGGCCGCACCACGGATCATTCCGAGGTCCTCGGACTCGGGTGTCAGCAGCGGGCATAGCTCACCGCGCCGATCGGGGTGCAATCCTCTGATCCACAGTCGCCGCGCGCCCTGACGGCGCTCGCCTCCGGGGCCGTACCGTGTAACCGAGCGTTGAGCCTCCAGTGCGGCGACGGTGCCGCGGTCGTCGGCGGGGGTGACGACTCCGCCCGGGGCACCAGGCCGCACGACTTGTTGCACTTCCCGAAGGGCGCCTGCTTTGAGTCGTTGGGCGAACCGTCGGAGCAAGCTGAATGCCGGATCCTCGTGGTCGGCGTTGTGCTGCGAATGGGATTCCAAGTCGGGCTCAACCTCGTGGTACGCCGAGTACGCCCGAAGCATGCCGTGGGCGATGGTGCGGCGCAACAGGTCTCCGTACGGACGGTAGTGGAGTGCCTCTGGGGACAGCTCGTCGATGTACCGTTTCGGCTCGGGGATGCGTTGATCGGTGGCGAGTTCGGAGACGGCGAGCACTCGCTGGGCCCAGTCTGCTCGGGTCAGGCCAAGGTCGTGATCGATGCTGGCTAGCGCGGCAGGTGAGAAGCGACGGCTCCGTCCACCGCCGTCGCGTCCCAAGCTGGCCAGCCGCGCCAGATCCGATTTCGATAGTCTCGATTCGCCGTCTTCATGACCTGCCAGCAGCGTCGCCAGGCGGTCGCGTTCGGCGGTGACGATCCGATCGCCGAACCTGAACTCCAGGGTGGTCCTGGTCCGACTGGTCACCGTAACTCGGGAACCGAGGTCGGGAACCAACACGAACGACGTCGTGTTCGCGTTTGCTCGACGCCGCAGTCCTGGCCGGGCGACCAACTGCATCCGGGCCGAGAGTGGCCGCCCGAGGTAAAGGCCACGATGGCCGCCGACCGAGTGGTCGCGCATGTCGACCGATTCCGCTGCGGCTAATTCGTCACACATCCACGGAATCACATCGAGTTCGAAGTACACGCTTCCCGCCGCCGACTCGAGGGTGCAGCGGATTGGGCGCACCCATTGTGGCTTGCTGGCCGCGGCGTGCCAGTGCGGAGTGGGGGCCAATTCAATAGCGGCAAGCGTGACCTCGCCCAGCTTCGGTGTAGTGAGTGGAAAAACCCACGAGAGCGCTTCGGCTAGTGAGTCCGGGCCCTGATCCGCGAAGGCCTCCAACGATGGTGCATGGAGGTCGGCAGGGATCGGCGCAGTTTGCGCGGCGGGCTGGTGGTCGGCCGTGGTGTGGGTGGTCAAGACTTCGCTCCATTCACTTCGACTAACGAACATTGCCACAAAGCGAAGAACAATTCGCGTCCAATCGCACAGGTCCCAGGTCGGACGCAACTTGCTGCCGGAGCTTCGACATCCATCCACGCCGATTCGCTGAAGGAGACATCTCATGGGCCATCTCGAGATCTGCGCAAGTAGGCCTGCACCCAGGCTGGTCGTCATGGAGTTGCTCGCACTGCGGCGCACGTCTGAATGCCACGTCGCGATGTTGCGGCAGTCCATTCCTGTAGACCTCGCCGGAATCATCGCCGAGGTGCCGGGCGCCGAACTGGAGTTCGGCATGTCCTGTTCGGCTGATGGCATTGTCACGCTGGATCTGACCGCGGAAGCGGGCAGTGCCACCGGCAAGGTCGTTAGTGAGCTGGAAGCAGTACTTCAAGCCATTGCCGAGACAGCGGTGCGACAGCAAGACCAAGAGCCGTCCGTCGTTCGATGGCCGCTCGTCGCCGATGCTCGCCGCGCCCCGCTTGGGTTCACTGCCGACGGCTCGGACTCGGGGCCCGCAAAGCAACTGGCACTGTCTGCGCCCAAGGCGGAACTCGATGATGTGCTCCAAGTCCTGGCCGGACTCCCTGGGGAGGGGTTACGCACACGTATCACGGCCACGGATGTGGGCGCGGGTCGCTGGGAGGCGCAGATGGCGGCCGTCACGACAAGTGGGGCACCCTCGTTGCGGTTGCGCGCCGCGCTGCGCCGCCGGTTTCCTGGCCTGCAGGTGGCCGACTCCCCGGACGTCGCTCCGGTCCGACTCCAGGTCGCCACTAGCGACCTTGCGCGGGTGTTGACGATTCCCGTCGCGGGTGCGCTATCGCCGGCCGGTGTACCCATGGGGCCCGCCGCGGCTATTCCTTTGACGCCAACGCGTCCAGACTCCAGCGACCCGGCAGGACATACGCTGCGGATCGGGTATGGCGTCACGACGGGTCGGCAACCAAGTCCGGTTGCGCTCACGCTGGCCGAGCGACTCCGCCACGTCCATGTTCTAGGGCGGACGGGCACGGGCAAGTCCTCAGTGCTGGCGTCAATCGCGCACGAAGTCGCTTCGTCCGGCGAAGGCGCCTTTATCGCCGACCCGCACGGCACCCTGTGCGACCGCATCCTGGCTGAGCTTCCCGACTCGGCGCGTGACCGCGTGTGGATGATTAGGTGCGGCGACGTGGAGAACCCGGTGCCCATCAATTCGCTCGCCGAGTCCGACTCCTCGTCGCGAGATATCGCGATCGACGAGATCTGCGAGTCCTTCCAATATCTGTTCGACAAGGCCGCGACAGGAATTGTCGGGCCGCGTTTCCGCGAGCGCGTCGCCATGACGCTGCGTGCAATCGCCGCGGTACACGGCACCCGCACCTCCATCCTCGACGTACCGGTGGCGCTTGCCGACAACAAGTTCATGGCTGACGCCGTGGCTGAGTCCAAAGACGTAAGGGTCCAGGCTTGGTGGCGCAACGACCAAATCACGCGACGATCCAACGAGTACGGCGATCTCGTTTCGTGGGTCAACTCAAAGTTTGAGGGCCTCGCTAGTACAGCCGCTATGCGAGCGATCCTGGGTTCCGGCGCCGACGCGATCGACTTCGGCAAGGCGATGGATGACGGTCGCATTATCCTTGCGGATCTTTCGAAGGCGCAATTAGGTGAGCCAGCGAGTCGCCTGCTGGGATATCTCTACCTCAACCGGATATGGACCGCAGCGCTGCGACGCACCTGTCCCGAGCGGCCCTTCACGGTCATCGTCGACGAAGCGCACTCATTGATCTCGGGTTCGCTCACGAACATGCTCGCGGAGGGACGCAAGTTCGGCCTGTCGGTCGTACTGGCCCACCAGTACCTCGAGCAGTTGGACGCAAATCTGCGACCCGCGGTGGATGGAAACGTCGGCACCACAATCGCATTCCGCTGTGCCGCCGGCGACTCGGTTGAGATCCAGCGCCGCTTCGGTGGGCTCGTCGACCCGACGGTACTGATGACCATGCCGGATTTGTCGGCCGTGACACTGCGCACCGCAACCGAGGGCAACAGCAGCCCACACACTCTCGTCGTCGATCACAACACCCGCGTTCCGACACGTACCGGGGAGGAGTTGGCCGCCCACACCGAGGCGGTCATGACCTCTACCCGCATCGAGTTGGCCGACCCGTACCGCGACGTAACCGCCGGGGCCGCGAAGGGACTCTCAAACGTCACGGCCATCATTCGGGAACGAACTGTGGCAGACCTGCCCTTCCAACGCCGGCGGCCGCCCCCGCCGACGCCTAAGAAGCTGTCCCACCCGAGCACCGATGGAGTAGCCGAATCGTTTCTCGATGAGTGGCTGGCGGCGCGTGAGGAGGCTGATCGAGACTCCGCCTAACCCCTCCACCTCAGCCCACTCACCCGCGACCATGAAAGGCGTAACCACATGACTATCAAGACGATTGAACCGGCACAGTGCGCTGTTGACGACGTTGTTTCGAACTGGATGCGAGTACAGCTGGCCGCGGCGCTGCCCGGACTTGCCGATGATGAACTGCAGAGTTTGGCTCTGTGTGCCACGAAAGAGTTGGAGGACCGCGTCGGTGTCGCGTTGTGGCAGGAACTCGACGAGGCGGCGCGCGCTGAATTCGGCCGACTGCTCGATGAAGGCGAGGGCCCGGCATCTCAATGGCTGGACGATCACGTACCGGGCTATCGCGCTATCGTCGCGGTTACTCGTGCGCGTCTCGTTGCCGACATTGTCGACACTGTTGTTGCGGCGGATGCTGCGGTAGTCATCGGCGACCGAAGTGTCGATGAACTCGTGTGGACCACCCTCGAAGAAGTCGAAAGGCATTTCACACGCCGCGGGCTCAAGTATCAACGTGATGGGGGTGGTGTGGTCATCAGCTTTGTCGAAGATAAGGATGCTCCGCTGATCGTCGTAAGAATCCGTTTCGCCGGCGACGGCGAGTTGCTGACATTAACCGCGGGTGCGCCTGATGCCATGGTCTCCAACGAATCTGCCGCAACCCTAGTTGAATTCGCGAAGGAGTGGAACGCCGGCAGGTGGCTGCCCAAGGCGCTGGTGTCCTCGTCAGAGGATGCCGAACGGCACATGCTGGTTGGCGAGATTGCTATCCCAGTGCCCGCCCCGACCACACGCGAACATATCGGCCGAATCGTCAGCGAATCGCTCTCCCGGCTCCTTAAGCTTTTCACCTTCGCGCGGGAGCGCTCGGTAGTATGACCCCGCGCCTCCGGGGGAGCGATCCTAAGCTCAGTGAGGCGGTAGGTGTAGTTCAGCGATAGTTCAGGGATACGTGGTCGGAATGATAAACCGACTCAAACACATCGAACCGGCTGCCGCGCAACATGATTGAATGTCTACAGAGGAAGATCATTTGATCCAATTGGTGTGACCGTGATAGCACCCTGCCGATGCTCTTCTTGGTACACGCATCGATGACGGGTGTCGTGTACTCAACGCGCGCCAGGTCCGGACGAAGGATTATGTCGCAACACCGTAACTGATTCGGCATAGCAGCTTTGAAGCGGGGGTTAGAGGGCTCGGCTGGCGGCAGTCGATTCGATCGCAACGGTGTTAAGACAGGTTTGCCCCGCTCAGTGCCGTAGGCGGCTTCGCGCAGCAGACGGCAGCCCAGCCTGCGAACTGAATGTCAGCCTTCCGCAGCGAGGCGAGAACAGGTCCGTTGGTGGCCGATTAGGTCCACATGCGCGCACGCGTACATTGGTCACAAGTGTGGGACAAATCGTGGTGGTCATGTCTTGAGACATGTTGCGTCGCCCCACTTCAGAGAGCCACGATTGGTCACAACGAATGAGAAGTCACAGTAGTAGTTGCACGGCGTGGGTTTGGAGCGAGCGCCGTGTCAGCAGCGGCCGCCGACGATGTCGTTGCGCTGCTGATCAATCCACGCTCCAATCCCGTCAAGCATGGCCTTGCCGGATTCGAAGCGCCCGTCGGCAGGTTTGGCAGCAAGCGAGACGCCAAAGGTACCGCTGCTGTTGGTAACGAGTGCGAGTTGGCGTACCAAATACCCCCGATCCGGCTCCGGTCCCCAACCGCCTTTGGCGGCGACATCTGCGAATGGTGCCAGTCCCCATTGTTGGTTGCCGGCGAGCGTGCGCATCTGCTCGATTACCGGTGCCGATCCGGTGATGCAGGGAAGCTGGAAGGCGAAGATCGCGGCTTGATCTGTGGGCCAGTCAGTTTGACCGTAAGAGCTGTACGGTGGATGCACTTGCCGAGATTGAACGCGCGTCGACAGATCGCCTCCTTCGCGCAACACCGAGTCCACGGCTGCAGCGGCCGTATTCGGATCGCCCAGCACGCTCCACAGGTCGTCGGCTGCGGCGTTGTCGGATTGCGAAATCGCCTGCTGCATCTGATCCTGCGCGGAGCCCGGGTCGACACGCAGGGCAGCGATGGACAGGGGCACCTTGATGGTCGACCATGCGGCGCCAACTTTCCATGAGCCGTAACGGGTCACGCTCTGTCCGTCAAAGATTGCCGCGCCGACATCCCCGGCCGGCAAGGTGGCAGTGATGTCCTCGAAGCTCCCGCTGAGGTCGCCGGCGGACGGCGACGGTGGGGTGGGGACCCCAGTCGGTGCAGGCTTCACCGGCATTACGGCTGTGACGGTCACGGACGGCGGTAGCCGCGAAGCAGTCGTTGACAGTGCGTCCGGGTTCGGCGTGCCCCCGACCTCGTGCGAACATCCCGTGAGAATGGCTGCAGCACAACACCAAATATGAAGACGGCGGCTAGTAGATGTGGACGACAGCATTCACCCCGCCTCGGCACGTCACCCAGTCGCCGGCGCCAAAGGGGCTGCAGTCGAGGACGTAGAGACCGCCCCTGCAGCGTGCGGACCGCTGATCGCAAGGTACGCCGCCAGCGGCGTAGATTGTGCGCGGTGATGCGTTGGGGCCGCCCGCGTTCCAGTACGCCGTCAGTACGTTGTCGACGAAGCGGCAACTAGTCTCGACGCTTCCGCGGAATGCGCGGCTCGCTCGATCAAGACTTCCGCTGACCTCGAAGCCCGCATCGCAGCGTTGGCCGAGTCCGTCGACGCCGGTGACTTTCGGTGGCGGCGACGCGGGTCGAGGAAACTCCGGATTCGGCGTCTGCGCTGACGGTCGCTGTCCGGTTGGGCGCGGCAATCGTTCCGCAGTCGGTAGCCGGGTGAGCGACGGACTCTGTGCGGAGGTTTCGCCGTCACCGCTGCCGGACTGGCTGGCGAACACGCCGAGGGCGGCGCCTACGGCGGCGAGGAAAAGAGCCGCGCACACCGCGATACCGATCAGCATCGGTTTGGGCATGTCTGCCCGAGCGGGCAGCGCAGGTCGCGGCGAGGGTAGTGGCGCGGCGGGCGGTGAGGGTGCCGGCCGGGTGTGCTGCTCGGTCGCAGCGCTGGCGTAGACGCCGGCCATGGTGGCATTGGGATCGCGGGCCGCCGGCGACGACAGCGCACGCTGGGCAGCCCGGGCCAGGGCCCCTGCGCTGCCGTAACGGTCATCGGGTTCCTTCGCCATGCCCCTTTCGATCACGGCGTCGAGCGCTGGCGGAACACGTGGATTTCTGGCACTGGCTTGCGGCGGCGGGGTGTACAGATGCGCGTTGACGACCTGCTGGATGCTGTCGATCGCGAATGGCCTGGCACCGGTGAGAGTTTCGTAGAGAACACACGCAAGCGAGTAGATGTCGACCGATGTACTGGTGGCGTCGCCACTGAGTCGTTCCGGCGCCATGTACGCCCAGGACCCGATGGTCATCCCGGCCTGCGTGAGGTGGGGGTCGCCGGCCTTCTCCGCGATGCCGAAGTCGAGAAGGTGAGCGAAGTCGTCGCCGGAGACAACGATGTTCTCGGGTTTTACATCGCGGTGGGTCAGCCCCTCGGCGTGCGCAGCGTCAAGTGCGGAAGCGACCTGACCGATAACGTGCACGGCACGGCTGGGGTCGAGGGGCCCGCGCTCAGTCAGTTTGCGCAGGTCGGTGCCGCGAACCAGACGCATGTCGATGAACAGGCTGCCCTCGATTTCACCCCAGTCATGAATGGGCACAACATGCGGTTCCTGCAGCGACGCAGCGGCATTCGCCTCGCGGGTGAATCGGGTTCGGTAACCGGGATCTTGGGCGTACTGCTCGAGCAGGATCTTGAGGGCGACGATCCGGCCTTTCTCGGTGTCGCGGGCCTCATACACCTCACCCATACCGCCTCTGCCGAGCAGCGTGAGCAGTTCGTACTTCCCGAATCGTGTGCCAGCTCTTTGCCGACCGGACGACGCCTGCACCCCGATACCCCCTGATGTACTTCCCGGTTTGCTAGTGAACCACAACCTCCCGCTTACCCGATGAAGACGACCAGCCGTATAGGGGGTTCAGTATTGCTGATGGCACGCCTGCTCAGAGCCTGCAAGCCCGGCGCGGAACGCTTCGATGCGAGTGAACCCGGCCGGCACGGTCAACCCGTCGACGTTTCCGGCGACCAGGCCGTTGGTGAGCAGTCCGCCGACGGCTTCATCGATATCCCCGGCGGCGAGCTGCAGGCTGTTTCCACTCGGAAGCTCGATGGGATTGGCCATCGCGGCTTGCCCGACTCCGGTCAGGCATGCAGTGAGCAGTGCAGTGCTCGGCGCATCGAGTGGCTCACCTCGGGCGTGCTGCAGTGACAAGGCGTACCGGGAGGTCACTACCGACAGGCCGGTGTTGTCGCCCTGCGGAAGCGCGTAATCAGACGTCCCTGCCGGAACCGACATCGCCTGCAGCGCGGGAAGGTCGACCACGATCGTGTTCGTTGTGGAGCAGTAGGACGCCGGCGGGCTGGCAGCCCCTTCGGGGCAGGCCTGGCTGTCGAAGGACAGTCCGGGTGGGCTCTGCGGAGTATAGATCTGGTCGAGAAGCTCCATGAGCGTCGACAATGTGGACTCGTCGAGCGGCAGCTCGCCGCTTTGAACGTAGCCCGAGGGCTCCTGCTGCAGCAGCAGGGGCAGATCGCCCCGCTGCTGCTCGATCGATGCGAGGTCAATAGCGGCACACGATGTGGTCCCGTCGACGAAACCTTGCTGAAAAGCGCGGGTGCGGTCCAACGCGGTGCCGTGGCCTTCCTCGACCATCTCGGCTTCCTGCTCAGACCACACCGGATCGGCGAGGCTGATCGCCCCGGCCAGGACGCGGTTGAGACCGTCGCCGGTGCTGAGGGTGAAACGGGGAGAGTTTCCTTCGGCGACCCAGCGACTGTAGGCGCCCGCGAAGCAGTCCGCCTGTTGCTCCTTAACCACGGTCTCGGTCAACCAGCCCGCGAGGTCGGCGTTGTACTGCACCGCGTGGCCGTACTCGTGCGCGATCAGCGCGGCGATCGAGGTGTCCCCGAAGTACTGCTGCCCTGTCGGGACCAGGAAGCCGCGATCCCAGGCGATGAACTGCTCGACGGAGAACAACGGGGAACAGAACATGGCGTTGGGCAGGTCATAAGTTGCGTGGCCGCACACCTCGGGGCTGGACGGGTCCAGCGAGTCGAACGACACCAGCTCATCGACGGGCTCGAAAGGTGAGCCGAACGTGTCGGGATAGACCTGCTGCCAGAACATTTCGACGTCATCGACCGCCGAGAGGACCAGCGCATCAACCGGCCCACCGTCGGTGTATGCCGCTGTGCGCCGTGGTGGCGGCGCGTCGCCGCGCAGCCCACTTGCTCCCTCGACCACGGGCAGCCCTCCCACGCGGTACTCCACCTGATCGACCGCCGGACCGGAGGTGGAGTCGGGGCTTGCGGAACAGGCGACGAGGAGCGCTGCGGCCAGGACGATAGTCGCGGGCCGACCTGTGCTGCGCATTAGCAATTGATCTGGAAACCGGGGTCGGTGGTGTAGTCAAGCCATTTGCCGTAGGCATCGCCACCGGCGGAACACACCGCGGACCGAACTTGAGCCGTCGTGTCGCCTGCTAGGCGATAAACGGCATAGATGGGATTGCCTGCGTCGGTGGCTGCGCGAAGCGACGGGCAGGTTTGGTCGGTGCGGAGATAGGAGGCCCCGGGGTGCGCCGCCAGCAGCCGTTGCACCCCAGCGGCGTACTGCCCCGGCGTAGTGACCGATCCGAGAACAACGATGCCCTGACCATTGCAGCTTGGACTGCTCATCGGTGTGGCCAAGCCCAGGTCGCCGAACGACCCTGAAGGAACGCGAGGTGCCGGTGCCGGTACGCGAGGTGGCGCGGGTGCCGGGGGACCGACCGCAGGTGGGTTGCCGGGCTGAGTGACGGTGACCGGTGGCGCGGTGTGTGTGACCGTGCGGGGCGGCTCGATCGTCTCCGGCCACGCAGGGCGGGTGAGGGACGGCGACGGGGCAGCCGACGGAGGAGCCTCGGGCGACTGGGCGAGTTTTGCACCAACGAACGCGACGAGCCCAACGACCAGCAACGCCGCCGCGGCACCACCGGCGATCAACGCCGTGCGCCGGCCACTTCGCTGAGATTCGAGCGAGGTTGGGGAAGGAACCTGGTGGGGTGGCGGAGCATCAACGAACACTGGCGCACGACGGGGCGCGAGCTGAGTGGCGTCATAGGGACTCACAACTGCTGCGCCGTCGGCGCTGTATGCGGAACTGCCGCCCGCGAGCGCGACCGCGAACTCACGGCAGGTCTGAAACCGATGGTGCGGCTCCTTGGCCATGGCTGTGGCCAGCGCCAAGTCCAGATACCCGAGATCGTCGCGCAGCTTGCTCAAGGTCGGCGGCGGTGAGGACAGGTGGTTACCGATGACCACAGCCGGGTTGGAACTCCCGTAGGGCACTGTCCCGGTGAGGAGGTGAAATGCGGTGGCGGCCAGCGCGTACTGGTCGGCCCGTCCGTCGAGCGCCTTTCCGGTGAGCTGCTCGGGTGCGGCGTAGGCCACAGAACCGACTGTCATGTTCGTTGCCGTCAACCCATTGTTGTCGTCTACGCCCCGGGCGATACCGAAGTCAGCCAGGACCGTACGGCGTGCACCGTTGCGGGGGTCGCTAAGCAGGATGTTGGCCGGCTTGACATCGCGGTGCAGCAGAAACCGCTCATGGGCGTAGTCGAGGGCATCGGCGATAGCGGTAACGATGTCGATGACGTCTTTCGGCGGCATTCCATGCGGATACCGTGCGCGCATCAGCCGGGATGCATCCGTGCCCTCGACGTAGTCCATCGTGATCCACAACTGGCCGTCATGTTCGCCGCGATCGTGAACGGACACGATATGCGGATGCCACAGGGACGCGGCAATGTCGGCTTCGCGGGCGAACCGTTGGCGGTAGTCCGGGTCAGCGCTCACGCTCGCCGGGAGAATCTTCAGCGCCTCCTGGCGGGGCAGCCGAGGGTGCTGCACAAGATAGACCTCGCCCATCCCCCCGCTTCCCAGTGAGCGCTGAATGGTGTAGCCGGCAAAGACCGCCCCTTCAGCTATGGGCATGCGCGAATCTTAACCAGCATTACCGACAAAACGGACAGGTTCCGCTCGGAGCCGAGCAGGACAGTCGCCGACTCGCCGAAAGCGACCTCAGCCAGGGTGCTTCTCGGAGAACGTTGCGCTGCCGCGGGTGCTCCGGGCGGTGGCCGCCGGTCAACTCGGTGATCAGTGCAAGTCGCCGCGCTTCCACGCGGGTTCTACGTATGGTGATCGTCGTGCAGACACCGGGGGTTGATGGGTTCGACGGTTCGCTCGATGCTGCCGTGAGCCGTCGGCAGGTGTTGGCCCTCGCCGGGACGGCGGGGTTGGCTACAGTGCTCGGCGCCTGCTCGCAACCATCCGAGGTGGCGAACTCGGCGACACCGGAGAGCTCTCTCACCTCGGCGACTCAGGCTCGAACCTCTGCTGTGACTGCTGCTCCGCCAGCGCCACCTTCGCCAACCGAGCCAGTGGTGCCGTCGTCGACCGTCGCGGCGCGGATCATTTCCCGGGACGGCTGGAGCGCGCAACCGGCTCGACAAGGCGGCGTTCCACACACTCCTACCCGCCTGACTATTCACCACACGGGTGTCGTGCTCGGCGATAACCGCAATGCTCCAGCCCGGTTGCGTCAACACCAGCAGCTGCACCAGAACGACCGTGGCTGGGTCGATATCGCCTATCACGTCGGTGTCGACCGCAATGGCAACATCTACCAACTGCGGGATCCGTGGATCAAAGGTGATACAGCCACGGACTACGACACCGACGGCCACTTCTTGGTCGTCTGTGAAGGCAACTTCGACGAGGAAGCCGTGACCGAAGAACAGCTGCAGGGCGCAGCGATGGCCTTCGCCTGGGCCGTCTCCACCTTCCCGATCGGCTCGACCGAGGTCGAAGGACATCAGGATTACGCCGCTACCGCATGCCCAGGCGCCGACCTGTACACCCACGTCACATCGGGAGAACTCACGCGCCGCGTGACCGAGTTGCTGGCCGTCGGCCCATTCAGCTTGCCGATGATCAGCGGCCCCGAGGCCGCGCAGCTTGTCGCGGCCATAGAGAACGGGCAGTAGGACCAGTACGGATGATGGAGGCGCTCGAGCGATGGCATTGAGCGAGGGGCAAATCTTCGCGGGCTACCGAATTCTCCGCCAGCTCGGCAGTGGCGGAATGGGAGAGGTATATCTCGCGCAACATCCACGGCTACCTCGACACGATGCACTCAAGTTGCTTCCCCCGGAATGGTCTGCCGACGCGGAGTACCGTGCGCGGTTCACTCGCGAAGCCGACCTGGCTTCGACACTGTGGCATCCCAACGTCGTTGGTGTACATGACCGAGGCGAGGCCGACGGACAGCTCTGGATCTCCATGGACTTCGTGGATGGACACGACGCGGCCAAACTGCTAGCGCAGCGCTACCCGGCCGGTATGCCGGTCGACGAAGTGGCACGCATCGTCAGTGCAGTCGCCAGCGCGCTCGATGCAGCCCACAAGCGGGGCCTGCTGCATCGGGACGTCAAGCCGGCCAACATCATGCTGACCCATGTCGACGATGACGAAGAACAGCGGGTGCTGTTGACCGACTTCGGCATAGCACGCAACGCGAACGACATCAGCGGGCTCACCGCAACAAACATGACTGTTGGAACCGTCGCCTACTGTGCGCCGGAGCAGCTCCTCGGAGAGGATGTCGATGGCCGCGCCGATCAGTATGCGCTCGCCGCGACCGCCTACCACCTGGTGACCGGTGCGCCGCTCTTCGTGAACTCAAACCCCGCCGTCGTCATCAGCCGCCACCTCAACAGCGCGCCCCCTGCACTTGCTGACTACCGCCCGGAGCTTGCAAAGTTTGATGCTGTCCTGGCTGCAGGACTGGCCAAGCAACCCGCTGACCGCTTTGAGCGTTGCAGCGACTTCGCCCGAGCCTTCTCTGAGCAGGTAGGCCCCGCTGCAAAACCTGCTGCTGCCGCTACGGCACCAGCAGCCATAACGCGCCCCAAACCTGCTACCGCAGAGGCGGAGAGCAATGCCACCGCCACCAAGGGGTCCCACTGGGTTTGGCCTACGGTCGCGATCGGCGCGATCATCGTCGTCGTGGGCGGCGTCCTGCTTTGGCGCCCCTGGCATTCCCAAACATCCGCGAATCCGTCCCGATCTGATTCTTCGCCTACTGCAACAGCTTCGGCTGCACCACCTGTTAGGAGTTCGTTGGTACGGCCTGTGCCCCCACCGCCCCCACCTCCTCCGCCTACTTTTCCGGCATCGAACATCGACTCACTACTCCTCACACCGGAAGAGATCACGTCACTCACGGGAGGTGCCTTCACCGGAGACCCACCCAACGTAGGTTCTGTTGAATTAGTCAGCTCATCACAGGGCACATCGGACAACGCCCGCACTGTCGATCCGCCCGCATGCGCAGGGGTGATCTACGGAGCTGAACAACAGGTCTATGAAAACTCGGGCTTCGAGGCCATCCGCAACCAGACACTCGGAAAAACCATCTCCGACATCGACGACCTCGTAGAACAGACCGCCGTTGTCTTTCCGACGGCTGAGGCAGCACAGGCGATAGTGGATAGCTCGACTACGCAGTGGCAACAGTGCGCACTTGGGCATCCCACGGCGTACAGCTCGGAGTCATCAGTTGACCAAGACTTGGGGTACGAGCGTGGTTTTAGCTGGTACTTCACCACCGTCACTGACCGCGCGGGCCTGATTACCCTGCGAATGTCCGCGGTAGATAACTTGAACGGAAGTGCGCCAGCATGCCAGGTGGCCATGGGGAGCCGAGACAACGTCGTCATCAAGGTCAAGACGTGCTTCGACACTGACACTAACCCGCGGCGATCGGACCCCGCGGTAGCAGGCGACTACGCGGAACGTATTGCCAGCACAATGCGGGATCGAGTCATCACCTAATGGCACAGCGGGTCGCATTCAGTGTCACCGCCGCAGCAGCTGTTATCAATAGCGCCTTGGTTGGCGCCCGTGGTGAGGGCTTCCCGACGAATTTTGGTTTATGGATCGTCGACTCCACATTGACTGTCTGCGAGGTCAACGACCGGCTCAGGTCCGTGCTGTATGACTCCGACAGTGTATTGGTCTTGAACGTCGTTGGCGACACCACGCAGGTTGGCTCACCCAGGATGCGTGGGACTGGCTCAAGAACCACGTCTGACTACGGCGCCAAACGAGCGCGGACGCGTGTGAACTGCGACGTGCGTGCCGGCTCACCGGGCCAAGCGTGCAGACACGCCGAGAGCTTCCATCCCCTGCGCGTCTTTGCTCTTAGGGTCGAAGCCCAGGCTCTCCGATCGGACTCAACATGCACTTGGCGCAACTTTCTCTGAAGCACTTTCGTTCTTGCCGTGAGACATCAGTGAAGTTCACTCCGGATCTTACGGTGGTCGTCGGCGAGAATGCGGCGGGAAAGTCGGCGATAGTAGATGCCCTCAGGCTGGTCGCAGAGCAATGATCAGAACCTGTGGATGAGCCTCGGTGTGGGGGCGTGAAAGTGGGCGCACCTTCCCGAGGATGATCTGAATATCCGAAGGTCCGATCATGAGCCGGCGTTGGCGCGCTGGTTCGGGAAG